>LFRV01000127.1 GCA_001512485.1 Clostridiales bacterium DTU069
ACTACTGAAAAAGTCTAAATAAATAATGTAAAATATTCAAGAATATTCTATAAAATTGTATCAGAAAACCCCCGAGTATGGTATAATGAATGTATCGCAAACACTACCTACAAGGGGGCTTTCCGATGCTTAAGAATGAACTTAAACAATTAAGTTTATACTCCACATTATACAACAAGATTCCAGAAAATCATATATTAAAATCGATAAGTCGTATAGTAGATTTCAAATTCATAAACAAGTTGCTGGAAGGCTCATATTGCAAATATTACGGCAGACCTGCCAAAGAACCTGAGATGATGGCGAAGCTGCTAATTCTTCAGTATTTATATAATCTTTCAGATGTACAAGTCATTGAAGAGACAGGTGTAAATTTGGCATATATGTGGTTTATCGGAATTAATCCTGAGGACGAGCTTCCGGATCCAAGCCTTCTTTCCAAGTTCAGGACACAAAGGTTAAAAGAAACGACACTGGATGATATGATCAAAGAAGTTGTCCGCCAATGTGTAGAAAAAAGGATTATCAAAGGAACAGGTATTAGTGTTGATTGTACTCATAGTAATGCAAATACGGTTAAATTAGTTCCTGAACGAGTAATGAAACGCTTGGCCCAAAAGATATTGAAGAATCTAAAAGATGAAACCGGTGATATTCCTGAAGAGATAAATCAGGATATTCCAGATTACAAGCAAATTGAAAATCATAAAGAAGCTAAAGCAACTATGAAGAGTTACCTGGAAGAATTGATAGAAGCGACACAAGTGCAAATTAATCCTGAAGAAGCCGTGAAGACTCAAAAGATGATAGATACAGCACGAGAGATTTTGGATGATCCGAGGTTTTTACAACAAAAAGGTGTAAGGTCCATAGTAGACAAAGATGCCCGAGTTGGTTATAAAACGAAGACAGAAAGTTTTTTTGGATATAAAGTAGAATATGCAATGATAGCAAAAGAACGGATTATTACAGCAGTGAATGCATATGATGGCGCTTATGTAGATGGGACAGAGTATGAAGCATTGTATAATCGGACTAAGGA
>LFRV01000027.1 GCA_001512485.1 Clostridiales bacterium DTU069
GGCAATTTACTCTGAGAAACTATGAAAAAATTCTTGTGGGCAATAAGGCAATAAGCCAGGCGCTGTTCATATCTGTCAGCCGGACAGTTATCGGAGGCTTCACGGGCGTTTTTGCCACTCTTTGCGTGGCTTATGTTCTTTCCAGAAGGGATTTTGTTTTCCGGAAGGTATTTACGCCATTCCTTGTTTTTACGATGTATTTTTCAGGCGGGTTAATACCGACGTTCATCCTGATGCGCGATCTACGCCTCGTCAATTCTTTCTGGGTTTATATTCTGCCCTCGATGGTCGGTGCTTACAATATTATGTTTATGCGCAGCTATATCGAGGGGATCCCGGACAGCTTTACCGAAGCCGCGAAAATCGACGGCGCGAGTGAGTACCGAATCCTGTTTACAATAATTTTCCCGTTAAGCCTGCCTGTAATTGCTACAATCACGTTGTTTGTGGCCGTACACCAATGGAATGCCTGGTTTGATACGATGATTTATAACGGCATGAATCCGAAGCTGACAACTCTGCAGTATGAACTGCAGAAACTTCTGACATCTGCGTTAAGCATTGCTGCAGCCGATTCGGACGCGGTACTTGCTTCCGGTGACTCACAAAGGGCGGCTGTTACACCGATGTCCATCAGGACGGCTATGACTGTTATCTCCGTAACCCCAATCCTGTTTGTTTACCCGTTTCTGCAGAAGTATTTCATTAGAGGCTTGACACTGGGAGGAGTGAAAGGATAAGAATTTCTTGCGCTTTATTTCTGAAAAACGATTATTCCCGCAATCATAAGGGCTGCGCCAATCAATTTGCTCCATTCGAAGCACATTTTTTCGGTGCCGAACAATGCAAAAGCTTCGATAACGCACGAAGTTACAAGCTGAGCAAGTAAAATGAGCATTGTCGCGTATGCAGGCCCGAGGCTTGATATGCTTTTTATGACGGTGAACGTAATCAGCGCGCCGATAACGCCGCTTAAAAGATATAATTTGTTGCTTACATTAAACACGGAAAGCAGGTTTTCTCTGCCCGTAAAAAACCAGATGCTTATGCTTGTGGCAAAAGCCGTTAAGTGCACCCAGCAGTTTGTAGTCCACGTATTCGACGAATCCATTATGCGCGTATTAAAAACGCCCTGGACGCTCATCAAAAGGCCGGCAAGCAATCCGAATAAAATACCGGTCAACTGATTATCCTCCAATAATAAAGTCCTTATTATATCTTTCCTCAAAACCGGCCGTAATATGAATTTTAT
>LFRV01000076.1 GCA_001512485.1 Clostridiales bacterium DTU069
ATTTTTTTTAGTGAATAATCCCGCGTTAATCTCATCTTTAAACCGCTTAATATCTTACCGCGATTTTTTTCTCAAGCATCTGAACGCCAAAATACATGAAAGCCGCAAGTATCGACAGTATCACGACGCTTGCCATGACAAGATCGAGCTGAAAAACCTGTCCGCCATAGACTATCAGATAACCCAGCCCGGCTTTTGAAACCAGGAATTCTCCGACTATAACTCCAACCCAGGACAGCCCAACATTCACTTTTAATGAGTTCATTATCACTGGAAATGAAGACGGCAGCACCACTTTTGTTAAAATCTGTCCCCTGTTTGCTCCGAAACTTTGCACAAGCCTGATTTTTTCACAATCTGTCTGCTTGAAACCCGTATATACTTCGAGGACCGTAACAATCAGAGATATCGTCAGGGCCACGGTAATAATCGCCAAAGGTCCCGCTCCGAGCCATACAATAAAGACCGGGCCCAGCGCTATTTTAGGAAGCGCGTTCGCCACTACGAGATACGGCTCCAAAACTTTCGAAAATGTTTCAGAGCTCCATAGAATAACCGCGATTAAAACGCCTGCGGCAGTTCCCAGCAAGAAGCCCGCAACAGTTTCCAAAAGCGTTGTAACCACATGTATCCAAAGGCTTCCGTCAGTGTACAGTCTTGACAGTGTCGCGGCTATTCTTCCGGGACTACTGAATATAAAAGGATCGATCCACTTCAGCGCCGCGGCGGTCTCCCAGACCGCAAGAAAAACGACAAACAGCATTATTCTCATAATTACAATACTTCGGGTTCGTGACTTTATTCTTTTTAGATACCGTAACTGTTCTATTGACAACTTTTCATAGGACATGTATATCAAGCTCCTTCCATATCATATCGAAATACTGCCGGAATTCCGGAGCTTTCCTGGACAATAACGGAGTCCTGTTTTCAACGCTCAAATTTATGTCTACAGTAAGTTTTATAGTCCCGGGACGCTTTGATAATACGTAAAGACGTTCTGACATGCTTATGGCTTCTGCAATATCGTGCGTAACAATAATAGCTGTTTTTCCTTCCTTTTTTATGATCTTGTATATGTCGTCATTAACGGCAAGCCTTGTCTGATAATCAAGGGCTGAAAATGCTTCATCCAAAAGCAGGATTTGGGGGTTTACCGCAAGCGTTCGGATTAATGCAGCGCGCTGTCTCATTCCGCCTGATAACTGTGACGGGTAATTATCCTTGAAAGCATCTAGGCCATATTTCATAAGCAGATCATTAATGCAGGATATGTTTTCAGGTGTAACCTGGTTTTGAATTTCCAAACCAAGCATTACGTTCTTATAAATAGTTCGCCATTCAAATAAACTGTCTCTTTGCAGCATGTACCCTATTTTGGGATTTACGCCGCGCGATTCTTCTCCAAATATAAATACTTTTCCTTGTGAAGGTTCGAGTAATCCCGATATTATAGACAAAAGGGTCGTCTTTCCGCAGCCGCTTGGTCCGACAATTCCGACAAATTCGCCTTCGCTTACACTGAACGAGATATCCTCCAGAGCACTGATCTCGCCTTCCGGAGTATGATAGCGCTTTGTTATCCTATCCAGTTTTACCGCAGGAACCAATTGAATTCCCCCACGATTTACAGTACATTGACAGTATATGCAACAGATAAGGTGTAAGTTACCGGAAACCGGCCAAGCAGCCATTACGGGAGACAGCTTTATACGAAGGAAAACTTTGCATTTTTGAACGCAGCTTATTTTTGCTTATAACGCAATTGTCGTGCATTTAGAAATTTTGCATGAAAAAACAGGCGTTATCTCGCCTGCTTATTTCGGTTTATAACTGGTTTTGTATGTACAGTCATTCCGTTTTATTTATTTCATGCCTCGGATACCTTTTTACAAGTACCGCAGCCTTTGTTATAGCCGATATCACATCCACCTCGAACTGGACTTTTAAATTATTGATCTTTGAGTATACCTCACCCTTTTTCGTAACCACATATTGCGGAGGCAAATCGTTAAGAGCTTTTGCCGCTATATCCATCATGCATGTTTCGCACTTGCACATGTTTATATCCTTTAATACATCATCCATGCAGTGGAAAACAACTTCTTCCATGTAATTTTTTATTACCATTTGCTATTCCTCCTATTTCGCTTACCGTATCCTGATATAAAAGCCGAAAAATTGCCTTGCAAATTCAACACACTTCATTGTTATATATTATATATCAACTGTTTCCAACTCTCAAACAGTTTATTTTCAACGTCCTGGTCTACCGTTACATCGGTCAGCCACTGAAATGCGTCAAGGCTGCTGAAAAACATAATATCTTTGCCATTGTATGTTCTGCATCCTTTTTCGGCGGCTATCTGCAACAGTTTTGTCTGCGGTGGGTTATATACGGCGTCAAACACAATATGATGCGGAAGCGGTTGAAATCTTTCAGGAAGAGGGTTTGCATTAATATTTGGAAACATCCCACTTGATGCGGAATTAATAATAATTTCCGCGTTATAAAAACTGTGAATGGCGTCCGGGTCATTTAGTTCGGCAGAAAATGAAATCTCGCCGTAATGTCTGTTAACTTCTTTGCTTAAATCGTACGCCCTCTGCGCAGTTCTGTTTGAAATAGCAAGACTTGCGCATTGCTCCCGCGCACATGCCATTGCAATTGCTCTTCCGATTCCGCCCGAGCCTATTAAAAAAATTCTCTTTCCTGAAAGCTGTTCCCCCGTAATAACAGGGAATGCTCTAATAAAAGCGGAAATTTCCGTGTTGTGTCCATGAAACCCGTTTTCATCAATACGAACAACATTTACGGCACCGCACAACTGCGCTTCATCTGTTTTCGATACAAGTATCTGCTCAAGTTCGCATCTGTGCGGAGTATCAATAAACACGCCCTTGAAATTTAAAATCCTCAGCGCGTCCAATATCATATGAATATCGTATTTTTCGGTATTTACCGGGATCATCACCGAATTATACCCGATAAACCCGCTGACAGCGTTAAAATTTCCCGGCACGGGCGAAAATCCTATATGACTGCCTGCCAATCCATACAACGAAGTCATTCCGTCAATATTTATACCGGACATATCAACCCCGCCCCTTTATTAAAGAATATAATCAGATTGGATCCTTTTTGACGATAATTTTCTCTAAAAATCTCTTAAGGCGCACCGTAATCGGTTCATTCACGTCAAGCGGTTCAACGAGTATCGTCATTAAACCAATCCTGTTGCCGCCGCGTATATCCGTAAATAACTGGTCACCTATAACCGCTGTTTCGGCCGGTATAAGTTCGAGTTTCGACATAGCCCTGTAAAAACCTCTTTTTGACGGTTTGAAAGAACGATATGTCGCGAATAGTCCCAGTTTCTCGTTAAACACTTCTACTCTTCTCTTCGTGGCGTTTGATACAATCGCAACCTTTATCCCGTTTTCCTGAAAGTATTTAATTAATTCAATAACTTTTTCATCCGGAATTTTCTGCTTATGCGTTATAAGCGTATTATCTATATCAAGCAGCACACCTTTAATTCCTCTGGACTTAAGCCAATTTACATCAAGAGAAAAAATTGACTTGACAAACAAGTCCGGTTGCAGACCTTTGCCCATTTTTGCCCTCCTTTCGGTTATCATATCAAAATTGCCAGTAGCACGCAAGATTTTGTTTGCAGTGTACATATTCCGTATGATAAAATACTTAAAAATAATTATGTTATCAGAACTTTACTTGTATAGATGGATTTTCTTTTTTGCGGATGATTTATATTTTTTTTATATCAATTCAAGAAATGCATAAATAAAGGAGCGTGTACTAAATGAAAATACTGGTAGAGAAAACAAAGGAGCCTAAGAAAAAACCGTCATCCGAAGGGTTGTCGTTTGGAACAGTATTCTCGGATCATATGTTTTTATGCGACTATTCACCCGAAAAAGGATGGCATAATGCGCGAATTACCCCATACCGGGCACTGCCGATTCCTCCCTCCAACATGACCATACATTACGGGCAAAGCATCTTTGAAGGGCTTAAAGCATATAAAACGGAGGATAAAAAGGTTAATCTGTTCAGACCCGCTGAAAATATAAAAAGGCTGAACGCATCTTGCAGACGCATGTGTATTCCCGAAATTGATGAAAAATTCGGAGTCGAAGCAATAAAAGCGCTTGTGGACATAGACAGGGACTGGATACCGGAAGAATACGGAACATCTCTTTATATCCGGCCGTTTATATTTGCAGCCGATCCCTATATCGGCGTCCGTCCTTCCGAAACATACCTGTTCGTTATTATAACCGGTCCTGTCGGGGCATATTATAAAGAAGGAATTAATCCTGTAAAGATTTTTGTTGAAACAAAATATGTGCGTGCCGTCGTAGGCGGGCTTGGTGAATCAAAAGCGTCCGCAAATTACGCCGCGAGCCTGAAAGCTCAGGTTGAAGCAAAGGAAAAAGGCTATACGCAGGTGCTTTGGCTCGATGGAATTGAAAAGAAATACGTTGAAGAAGTCGGAACAATGAATGTCTTCTTTGTGATAGGCGATGAAGTTGTTACACCTGCTCTTACAGGAAGCATTCTTCCCGGCATTACAAGAAAATCGTCAATTGAACTCTTAAAATCATGGGGATATAAAGTAAGCGAACGCCGCATCACAATTGATGAGGTTTTTGAAGCCCATGACAAAGGGATGCTGAAAGAAGTGTTCGGAACAGGCACCGCTGCGGTAATCTCACCCGTTGGTGAACTGAACCTGGACGGAAAAGTAATTACAATAAATAACGGAGAAATTGGTCCCGTTTCCAAACGGCTTTACGATACAATAACTGGGATCCAATATGGAAGAATACCTGATAAATTCGGCTGGATTGAGCAAATCTGAACAGAACACTCGAATCTTATATCTTCATGCCGGAACGTAAGCGGTAAGCCGTCTTTTGCATGACTAAACTTTTTAA
>LFRV01000048.1 GCA_001512485.1 Clostridiales bacterium DTU069
ATAATTACAGAGCAGGCCGGCCAGGCTGTTCCTGCCGATGATGCCGAAGAACAGCCGAAAACGCCTGCCGAAATTTTTACACCCATAACCTTTGAAGATAATACTACCGAAGGCTTTACCGGCAGGGCGGGGACCGAAATACTCACCGTAACCGATGAAGCAAACCATACGGATGGCGGGAAATACTCATTAAAGACGGAAGGAAGAGCCAGTACATGGCACGGTCCTTCCTTACGCGTGGAAAAATACGTAGACCAGGGCAGCGAATACAAGGTTTCGGTGTGGGTCAAGTTGATTTCGCCTGAGAATGCGATACTCCAAGTGTCTACTCAAATCGGTGAAGGCTCGGGTGCTAGCTATGTGAACCTTGTATCGAAATCCGTCAGCACGCAGGACGGCTGGGTCCTGTTGGAAGGAATGTACCGTTACAACAATATGGGCGGCGGTTACCTGACAATATACGTCGAAAGCCCTGACAGCCCCGAAGCTTCGTTCTATATAGACGACATAGGTTTTGAAAATACCGGCACAAAACTCGAGGGAATTCAAAAAGACCTGAAACCGATTAAAGGCGTATACGAGGATATGTTTTTAATCGGTGCCGCGGTATCGCTGCAGGACTTCGAAGGTTTAAGATCTGAGCTTCTGAATATGCATTTCAATTCGTTAACAGCGGAAAACGCGATGAAACCAAGCGAGCTTCAGCCCACAAAAGGCAATTTTACGTTCGACGGCGCCGACAAGCTTGTTGACGCTGCGATTGATGCCGGAATGAAAGTACATGGGCATACGCTCGTCTGGCATCAGCAGTCTCCTGATTGGATGAACACGTCAAAGGATGCCGAAGGCAATACGGTTTATCTAAGCAGGGAAGAAGCTCT
>LFRV01000078.1 GCA_001512485.1 Clostridiales bacterium DTU069
ACGCATGCTGACAGGGAATTAATTATATCCTGCCGCATGTAAAAACGCTTTAACCTTTTTTTCGTCTTTCCCGCAGATTCCCTCCACACCTGTGCTTACATCGACTATCTGAGGCCTTACTATATATATTGCTTCCGCGACGTTTTCGGCGGTCAAGCCTCCGGCGAGCACAATTTTTCTTTTTTCAGACAGATCGCGGGCGAGATTCCAGTTAAAAACAACTCCCGTGCCGCCGGCTTTGTTCTTCACATATGTATCAAGAACAAACGCGTCGTAAGGTCCTTCAAGCCGTTTAATCAATTCTTCTTTATCGTCTTTTATACTTACAGCTTTCCAAACGGGAAGATCGTATTGTCCCTGTTCGATATCACCGGAGCAGTGAAGCTGTATTATGTCAATTCCGCATATTTTTGCTGTTTTATTTATTATTGAAGAGTCAGCGCTTGTAAAGACTCCTACCGCTTTTATATCCCCGCGCAGCGCCTTGCGAAGCCGTGCCGCGTCATAAACCGAAATCTGCCTCCGGCTTTTTTCAAACACGAACCCTACATAATTTATGTCAAGTTCGTTAATAAACTTTATTTCTCTTTCCGAAGTAATTCCGCAGATTTTTACCCTGGGAACCTGTATGCTCCCGTTTTGCAATAAATTACCGTTCATACGTTCTTTTCAACTCCAATATCTTTTCCGCGGGACAGCTTGATCTCATAAGGCATTCCCCGACGAGAATCCCGTCTATCCTTGCGTTTTTCAGCAATTGAATATCTTTTTCCGTACGGATTCCGCTTTCGCTTACAACAAGGATATCATCCGGAACCAGCCGCGATAGCCTGGCCGTTGTCGAAATATCAACGCTGAAGGTATGAAGGTTCCTGTTGTTTATCCCGATTAGCCGGACTCCTGAAACAACGGCGTCTTCCAGTTCATTTTCATCATGTATTTCAACGAGCGTGTCCAGACCTATTCCATGAGAGATTTGAATGAACGCCGCGAGCTTTTCTCTGTCCAGAATCGATGCAATCAACAGGACGCACGAAGCTCCGAGAGCCTTTGCCTCAAATACCTGGTATTCGTCAATAATAAAATCCTTCCGCAGGATTGGAAGGGAAACAGCTTTAGCTGCCTTCTCCAGATAAGCGGGGCTTCCTAAAAAATAATCCTGCTCGGTAAGTACCGAAATCGCGTCGGCGGCCTGTTCATATTGCAGCGCTGTCTGTATGGGTTCAAACTGATGCCTTATCAAGCCGGTAGTCGGAGAAGCCCGCTTTAGCTCAGCTATCACCGAAAGCCCCTTCTTTCTTATCGCGTTTAAAAACGAAGGCGGGTTTGAATTACAGCAGGAATTGATTATATCAAAAACATCGCGCTGTTTTTTTTCGATTTTAAGCCTTTCAACCCGGGCATCAACAATTTTTTTAAGGATATCGGGAATCATAATGAACCTCCCGCACAGGCCGTTATTGAATTTGACACGTTTATGAATCCGTTCATTGTTTCGCAGGCTTTGCCGGAATCTATCAGCCTCGCGGATTCAATGACACCCTCTTTAATGTCCTTTGTTATCCCGGCCGTATATAACGCGGCGCCGCTGTTTAGGAGAAGCGCATCGCGCATTGGTCCCTTTTCCCCTTCAAACAGCCTTTTCATTATTTTTGCGTTGTCTTCAGCCGTACCGCCTTTTAGATCCGACAAAGCGCATCTGGCAAACCCGAAATCTTCAGGTTTTATAACATAACTATCAATTCTTCCGTCAATAACCTCCCTTACCTGGGTAGGTCCGGTAAGACTTATTTCATCCATGCCGTCAAAACCGTGAAACACGAGAGCTCTTTTTACTCCAAGCTGTCTTAATACGCATGCCGCAATCCATGTAAGATCGGGATTGTAGACGCCCATTATCTGTCTTGTAGCAGACGCCGGGTTCGCAAGCGGCCCGAGGATATTGAAAATCGTCCTGAATCCCAGTTGCTTCCTTGTGTTCACCACGTGTTTCATGCTTTTATGATATAGCGGCGCAAACATGAAACCTATGCCGCATCTTTCAACGCTTTCCTTCACAGCGGACGGTTCCTGCATAATATTTACACCGAGTTTTTCAAGGACATCGGCGCTTCCGCATTTGCTTGTAGCGGAGCGGTTTCCATGCTTTACAACTTTAACTCCCGCCGCGGCGGCAACAATCGCGGCAGCGGTAGATATATTGAAAGTATTGTGGCAGTCGCCGCCGGTTCCGCATGTATCCAGGGTTTCATCCGTGCCCAGATCCACTTTTTCGCATTTTTCCCTCATAACCTGTGCGGCGGACAGAACTTCGGCAACCGTTTCCCCTTTTATTTTCATTGCCGTAAGAAAAGATGCCATCTGAATTTCGCTGACCTGTCCCGACATTATTAATTCCATACAATAAGTCATTTCGCCATTTGTTAAATTTCTTCTTTCCAAAATTTTAGCCATTATTTCTTTCAGCATTTAAAACCATCTCCTTTCTACTCATCCCTTACCGCTTTGATCATAGCTTTCAGTTTGTTGTTTATTTCATCATATTCCTTTTCCGGAACCGAATCGGCGACTATTCCGGCACCTGCCTGCAAAATCACGTTTCTCTCCCTGATTATCATTGTCCGTATCGCTATGCACATGTCCATATCGCCGTCAAACCCGAAATATCCTGCCGCTCCTCCGTATATTCCTCTTCTCGACAGCTCAAGTTCGTCAATAATTTCCATCGCTCTTATTCTGGGCACCCCGGACAACGTTCCGGCGGGAAGAAATGAACATAGCACCGAAAACATATCAAGCTCTTTTTTCTTTATGCCTTCAATCCTTGAAACAAGATGCATGATATATGAATAAAATTTAACCTTCATGAACTCGGCAACCGTTACCGTTCCCGGCTCCGATATGTTTGCCATATCGCTTTTTCCCAAATCCACAAGCATTATATGCTCTGAGCGCTCTTTTTTATCGTTAAGCAGTTCATTTGCGAGCTTCAGATCTTCAGCTTCATCTTTCCCTCTCGGGCGAGTGCCTGCTATAGGACATGTGGATACGTTGGAATTTCTCAGCTCAACAAGCATTTCCGGGGAACTTCCGGCTACCTGGTAATCCCCAAGGTTGAAATAAAAAAGATATGCCGACGGGTTAACCTGCCTCAACTTTCTGTACAGTGCAAACGGATGGCTTGTGGACTCCATGTAAACCCTTATTGATAATACTGTCTGAAGAACATTACCGTCCTTGATATTTTCTTTTACTTTTTCCGCTTTTGATATAAATTCTTCCTTTTTCATATTCGTTTTTATTTTGTCGGCACTGGTTTTTATTAAAACTTCATCGCCTGAAACAGGTTTTTTGATCTTGCTTTCAATCTCTTCTATCCTGTGTTCTGCGTATATACGCCCTTTTTTGCTGTTTTTAGCCAGCACGATTATTGTTAAATTGTGAGTATAATGGTCATACGCGACAAGCTCGGTAATTGCGAGCAAATGCGCGTCGGGCAGTTTCAGTTCATCAGGTTTCGCGTCCGGCGCGCTTTCATGCAGGCGGGCAGCATCATACCCGACAAAGCCTACAAGCCCGCCGATAAAAGGAATTCCGGTCTTATTCTCAACCCTGTAATCGTTAATGAATTCCCTTGCGATATCAATCATTTTTCCTTCCTTAAACATTATCTGTCCGCGTTTTTCAATAACTGCTTTGGTGCCTTTAAATTTTAAAATTGCGGAAGGCTCCGCCGCGATGAACGAATACCTTCCTTTCGGCTGTTCGCAGCTTTCGAGAAGAACACCGATCTTGTCGCCGGCAAGTTTTTGATATATTGTTATTGGTGTTTCGGTATCACACAGCAACACTTTCGTATAAGGCATCAGTTTGCTTTCCATCTTCGTTTTCCCCCTTTTTGATAAATAAAAAACCGCTTCAATCCCCCATTAAAAATGCAGGGACGAAACGGTTATGTTCCGCGGTGCCACCCAACTTAACGAATTACGTGAGCCGCACGCTTTAAAAAGCGCCCTGTCTCGAATGAGACAAAGCGCCGCTTTGCTGTGCCACTCATTTAAAATTCGTTCACTCATCCGGATACGTGGTTTCCCAGATATCCTGTCTCTGTAACGGGAGAACCCGTCCAAGGCTACTATTGGCAACTTCACCCGGAATCTCCTGAACCCATTCGCTGCCGCGTCAACACCGGACCTCGCACCACCGCCGGCTCGCTGAAAGTTTTATTCGGCAGTTACTATTTTCAGTCATCGATTTTTTATATGCAGTTGTTTTCCAGTGTCAAATTCCGGCCGCGTTACCGGAAGCTTTACCGGCCTTAACGACCGGATATAAAAAATTACATATAATTTATCATATTTCCTTTTCCTTGTAAAGGTGTTAATAAAAATTTTTATTTTCCGTCCGAGGAAACGAAACACCCGAAACAGGACCCGCGGAAATAGTACCATATAACCAGCGGGTGCTCGGGTGCTTTCGGTGACGACGGGCGACACACTCCAACGCCCTGCTGCCTACAAGCAACTGTGGAGCGGGATAATGAGCGGCCCGGGATATGGAGACCGCTGTGTGAAAACAATACAGGAACGGAAGCGTGTTGTTGGTATGTGCTTTGTCGCCCTAGGAAGCGAAACACCCAAGCCAGGACCCGCGGGAATAAAAAGAGTTAAGACGGGCGGGTTAAAAATGTATTGATTCAGATATGGATTGTATAATCTCAACTCTCGCGTCATTATCAATAAACCGGATAACACTGCTTAAAACGCTTTCCGCGTGCGAAGCCTCGTTTGAAACGCATGAAAAACCCATATCACTATAATTCCATTCGTCCTGCCTCCCTGTCTCGGCAGCGGCTACACGGTATTTGGAATGTATTCTTTCCAGTATGCTTTTTATAATCCTTCTTTTCTCTTTTAAACTTGAAACTCCGCCGATATGCAGTGTAATATTTAAAACTCCCACAACCAACGCATTCCCCTCCGATAGTTAAAATTCATCATTCACATCTGACAAAAACGCCCTTCGCTTTCAGAGGCGGGGCAGGCGCACTTTGCCAAAATAACAGGAAATTTACAAACATAATACTTTTGTACTATATATTAATACATTTATACTATTATATAATTATATTGTTATAATGCGCAAATAGGTGGAATATCATGAATAGGTGGAACAGGAGGTATCAAATTGCCTTTAGTTTTAGTCATTGATGATGATCCGTCAATATTGGACAATCTCGAATTCAACCTTAAGCTGCACGGCTATGATGTTTTAAAAGCGCCGGACGGCTATTCCGGTATTGACATTTTTAAATGCCGTGCACCTGAGATTGATGCTGTTGTCACCGATATGAAAATGCCGGGCCTGTCGGGGCTTGACGTAATAAAAAACATTCTTGAAATTGATCCGGACATTGGAATAATTGTTTTTACAGGACACGGCGATACGGAAAATGCTGTTGCGGCCATGCGCGAAGGAGCAGTAAATTACATCCAGAAACCATTCAAAATGGATAACCTTCTTTTAAGCATAGAAAACGCAATGGAAAAAAGAAAAATGCTTAAGGAGAATAAAATCCTGCAGAAAAATCGGCTTGAAAAAACCAGGTATTTGCAGGAACTTCATGATTCGGCCCAACGTATTCTTATTAATTACATACCTAAAAAACTCCCTGAGTTTGATATGTTTGATACCGCCTGCATATACCGAAACTATGAGAAAGTCGGCGGTGATATGTATGACGTATATGAAACGGAACGCCATCTCTATTTCTATATATTTGACGTTGCCAGCCACGGCATCCTTGCAGCCGTAAATACATTAATCATAAAAGCGCATTTTTGCGCCTTCAAATACCACCCGTCGAACGAGAACAGCATTAAAACGGTATTCAATGACGTAAACCTTGAATTGTGCAAAAATACTTCTTCATCCGTCTTTGCGACGGCTTTTGCCGGATGCATTGATAAACAGTCAAAACGCTTATATTATATTTCCGCGGGACATATAGATCAATATATTATCAGAAACGATTGTCTTATTGCTCTGCCTTCCACCGGAGCCTTATTGGGTTCTTTTGAGAACGTATCTTATGATATAAAAAGTCATCAGCTCGAACGCGGGGATAAAATATTGCTTTTTACCGACGGCATTACCGAGGTAAGATGCAACGATTCAGTTATCGGAACAGAATGTATAAAAAAGATAATCGAAAAAAATAAGGAAAAACCCGTTAAACAACTGGTTGATTCCGTCTATGAAGAAGCGCTCACGCTATCGGACGGTTCTTTTGATGATGATACTACAATTCTTGGTCTGCAGGTAACGAAATAATAATGATATAAAGAGGTTTTTAAGGGCATGTCGGACAGCATTCTGAAAGAAAAAATGAATAACGCGATAATTGAGATTTTTGGATTGTCGGACATAAAAACAAACATGGAAGGCATTCTGAATGATTTATTAAATATAATAAAAAATTCGATGGATATACCCGCCGCATTCATATGCCTGTACAACCACTTTACAAAAAGCCTAAGCATGTTTTCCAAAGTCGGACTGGACACTACGGGCTTGGAAACATCATGTTACCCGAAAACCGGCTGTTCGTGCACCGGAGCCGTCACCGGAAAATGTTCCGGAGCGTATTACAATACCACGGTCAGTTTTGAAGATATTCAACGCGAGTTTTTAAACGGGGGCAGGTTCACGTCCTCCGGTACGGAAGAGGAAATGTGTCTTATTCACGTCCCGTTATTATCAGACAATACGGTTGCCGGAATACTTCACTTGGTTGTTCCGAAAAAACATAAAAAGCTTTATCTTGACCATTCGCATCTTTTAGTGCAGTTATCAAACGGAATTGAAGCTAAAATAAAAACAAAAAAGCTTGAAGATGAACTTCAGAAATATGCCGACAACCTCGAGCAAATAGTAAAAATGAGGACGGATCAGCTTAGGGAAAAGGACGCGCAGTTGGTACAGGCCGGCAAACTTGCCATGCTTGGGGAAATGGCCGCAGGTATCGCGCATGAGATAAACCAGCCCCTCGGAGCAATAAGTCTTATCGTTGAGGGAATTCAAAAAGCGAAATCCATTGGTAAACTGACCGATTCATTGTTAGACGAAAAACTTGAATCGATTCACCAGCAGATAGAAAGGATAAATAAAATTGTAAAACATTTAAGAGTATTCGGAAGAAGCACGCCGGGAACAGCGGATATAACAGATATAAACAAGCCGCTGAACGATGTGTTTGAACTAATAGGCCGCCAGCTTGAAAATCACAATATAGTCGTCGAATTCGAACTTGAAGACAACTTGCTCGTTTCAGCGGACAGCAACCGGCTTGAGCAGGTGTTTTTAAATATAATCAGCAACGCGCGTGACGCCCTTGATGAACAGGAAAACTCGCTTCTTCAGCTAAAGAAAATGGTTCCCGTACCAAAATGGGTGCAGGAATGGGAGAAAAAAATAAAAATACGCTCATACAGGCTTTCAAACAAGGTTATCGTTGAAATTGAGGATACTGCATACGGTATACCGAAGCATATACTGGACAGGCTGTTCGAACCATTCTTTACTACAAAGGAAGTAGGAAAAGGAACCGGGCTCGGTTTATATATTTCATACGGAATCGTACGCGATTACGGCGGAGAAATTAAAGTAAATTCAAAACCCGGTACAGGCTCGGTTTTTTCCGTTATCCTTCCCTCGGCTTCAGGAGCGCCATAGAAGGTACACTTTGGGCGGTAAAAAATCCCGGTTAATCAACCGGGATTTTTTGCTTTTCAATATTGTCAAATTCTTCAAGGAGCTTCATTTGAGCCTTCAGTATCGCGGCAACTTTGCCCCTGTAAACGGAAAGATCTTTCTTTAACCGTTCAAACTCAAACTGGATTTTTATTACTTCCCTGTTTCCTTCTTCAATAATGCTCCGGCATTTTGCCTGGGCTTCGTTAATAATGTTTTCAGCCTTTTTTTCTGCGTTGGCTATTATATCGCTGCTGGACTGCTGCGCAAGCACAAGACTGTTTTTTAATGTCTCTTCCATTTTCTCGTAATGAGAAAGCCTGTCTTTTAATTCCATTATCTGGTCTTTGGCTTTCATCATTTCACGTATATAATCGGAATAATCTTCTATTATTTTCTGGATAACATCATAAACCTGATCCTCGTTCAGGCCACCCATAACAGATTTACGAAATACAATATTCGATAAATCGTTTGGTGTAAAATTCATTATTATAACCTCCGTTTATGCCAAAACAGCTACACCACTACAGCTTTGCCAGTATCAGAATAATAATATGCCTTACAACTCCCAAAACAACATACGCCAGAATCGGCGAAACATCAAACATCAGGTTCTTTCCGAATGACGATCTCGATACCAGATTCCTTATCGGCCCCAGAATTGGTTCGGTTACGGAGTGTATAAACACAACAAAAGCGTTTTGCGTTCTAAAAGGGATCCATGACAGTATTACACGTACCAGGATTAATATCTCAATTACTCTGAAAAATATCTGAACAGCTACCGCAATTTTTGCCGCCATTTAAAAGCCTCCGTTACTTCACCCATGGAAAAACCCCTTTATTTCTGAGATCATCCCTTAATTCTCCCATAATATCGACACTGCTGGGAGTTGCGAGAAAGATGCCTGAAGAAATCTTCTGGATATTTCCATCCAGCGAGTAAACGGCTCCGCTTAGGAAATCGACGATTCGTTGAGCGATGCTTGTTTCGATATCCTCAACATTCATTACGATAGATCGGTTAGCCCGCAAGTGATCACAAATATCCTTTGCATCATTGATGTTCTGCGGTAATACTATTACCACTTTTGTACTGGAACTGTTGTTTAGATTAAGTACTTTCCCGTGCGATTTTTTCCCTTTAACGCCTTGATAGTCATTCCTGCCGAATTCTTCCATTTCATCATCATAGAGGTCATCATCGACTTCCTCAGTTTCCCATCCGACAAAATCAAGCATTTTGTTCAGAATGCTAGCCATTTGTACCTTCCTCCCACTCATCTTAAGTAAATATCCGAAGCGTTGCAGTGATATCTTTGTTTCAGCCTTTCGGATAATGCCTTTCTCCAAAGATACTGCTACCTATACGCACTATGTTGGACCCTTCTTCAATTGCCACTTCAAAGTCATTGCTCATCCCCATCGATAAATAATGCATATCAATATTATCGATATTTTCCCGGCCTATGTCAATTGAAATATTCTTAAGTCCTCTGAAAACCCAGCGTATATCTTCCGGGTCTTCTGCAAACGGCGCAATTGTCATAAGCCCTTTAACCTTTAAATTCGGGAAATCGGCAATCCTCTTCAAAAACGGAACTAGTTCCCCCGGGGAAATACCTGCTTTTGAATCCTCCCCGGAAATATTCACCTGGACAAGGATATCCATTACACGTCCGACGGCTTCCGCTCTTTTTTGAATCTCCTGCGCGAGGTTCAGCCGGTCGACTGAATGCACCATCGAAACCTTATCCACGATGTATTTAACCTTATTCGTTTGAAGCCTGCCGATAAAATGCCAATTACACCTCTCTTTCAGTATATCGTATTTTTCGATCAGTTCCTGAACCCTATTTTCACCAAATTGATTAACTTTTTTTTGAATGGCCAGTTCAATTGCGCTGACAGGTACTGTTTTAGTAACTGCCACAAGCAGTATATCATCGGCGCTGCGCCCGCCTTTTTCGGCAGCGCGCCGTATTCTTGCCCTGACATCGTTTACGTTCGCTTCAATGATCTGCTCAAGAGTCACTGCTCAATCACCTGTCCTTGTTCTATATTCCGGGGATTAACGACGTATATGTCGAAAACCCGTATCGGGTCAATTTCATTCACATCCGGAGCCGCTTCAATAATCGCATATGAATCTTGCTCTTCAAGAATTTTTACTCTTTTTATATCGGCGCGGTTAAAGCGGACAACTATAATATCGGCGGTATTATCAACACTATTTCTGTTTGTAAGGCTTCTTGCCGGAACTTTTATGCCGCTTATACTGCTTATTATCAAATCCGCCCTGACGTGCCGCAGGTGAATGGTTTGCTCTATCATGCTGTCGAATGACAGCACTGCCTTCGTTTTATCCCCGGCCGGCTGCACCGATTCAATCGTGCACGGAATATCAATATCTATATTGTCAATTCTCAGTTTAATATTTTTTCCGGCAGCAAGCCTCTGCGCATGTTTGTTGTCAAATACACATACATACCAGCTTTTCTCGTTATTTATCAGCTTCGCGAACGCCTGGTCTTTTTCCACCGGAAATGACTCTTTCACTGCTATTGACGCGATACCGGCCTTCGCGTGTTTTTTTTCATCGTATGTAAGGTCGCCGGTCGTCAATGACGCAATATTCTCGGAAGAATATTTTTCATGTGCTTCTTCACTGCTCCACACAACCAGTCCCGAATAATCCGCCCTAACTGTTACGGCGTTTTCATCGAGGGTTTTTTTAAACTGTTCAAGCTCCAATTTCTCCCTTTGCAGGTACAGCCTGTTGTCCGGCTGTTCAAAAACAGCCTTGTTGCGCTGATATAACAGTCGCTCAATAACAGTTCTTATTTCATTTACAGTTCTGAGATTTCCGCTGACAGCAGCATTCGTAAGCCTGTTGACTTCTTTTTGGACTCTTTCACGAAGTACGGGATCATTATCAGGATTGTCGGCGGATTCCTCAATAATGCGCCTTATTATCTCTCGTTCCATACTTTCGATACTGCTGATTATTCCGCTGCTGCCTTTATCAACGAGTACAGCTATCGTACCTTTATTCGGAACCCGCTGCCCGTTATCGACTTTTGGTATAACTATTCCATCGCTTTGTGCGATAATAGGCATTTCGGTTCTTATCAACACACCCTCCGACGGCACTTTTATCTCGAGCAGGCCGGTATGGAGAATGCTTGTTTCAATACCTTCATGAAATATCCAGTTCCATAACGCAAATAAATAGAAAACAGCAAGAATAATACCAAGCAAACGCGCAAAGCCGCCTTTTTTCTTACGGACAGACTTAATTTGTCTTTCGTTGTTTCTCTTTTGTACAGTCTTCGCCTTATTACTTGCCATATTTCCTCCCAATTGCCGGACGGTGAGTATTACGGCAATTCAAAGATTTTATCATTTGCGTTATTTCAAAAGTTTTCTGTTTATCAGTTCCTGGACTGCGCACAGCACTCCAAGCTTAACATGTTCATACACAAGACCGCCCTGAAGGTATGCCGTATACGGAGGTCTCATCGGCGCGTCTGCCGAAAGTTCGATCGATGAGCCCTGAACGAAAGCTCCCGCGGCCATAACGACAGGACAATCATAACCGGGCATTTCCGACGGTACCGGTGTTACAAAAGAATCAACCGGAGAACCTTTCTGTATTCCCTGGCAAAAAGCGACAACCGCTTCGGGGTTTTCAAAACAGATTGCCTGTATGATGTCACTGCGCTTTTCATTATACGCAGGGCACGTCCTGTAACCAAGCTCTTCAAACAGGGCTGATGCGAATACCGCTCCTTTCAGGCTCTCGGCAACAGTATGCGGCGCTAAGAAAAAGCCCTGGAACAATGCTCTGTTCTGTCCAAGCGTTGCGCCGACTTCACCGCCCAGACCGGGTACGGTCATGCGGTAAGCGGCGAGATTCACGAGTTCCTTTCTGCCTGCCACATATCCGCCGCAGAGCGCCAAACCGCCGCCCGGATTCTTAATAAGCGATCCGGCCATGATATCGGCACCCGCTTCGGTGGGTTCCATTTTTTCGACAAATTCCCCATAACAGTTATCAACCATTATAATGGTATCGGGCTTGATATTTTTTACGGTTTCCGCCACTTTCCTTATTTCATCGATGGTTACCGGATCCCTGAGTTCGTAACCTCTCGAACGCTGCACAAAGACCATCTTCGTATTATGGCGGATCGATTTTTCAATTAAACAATAGTCTATCCGGCCGTCTTCGGTAAGCTCAATCTGCCGGTATGTTACGCCGTAATCGCGGAGCGAGCCCGTGCCTTTTTCACCGCGTATGCCTGTAATTTCCTCGATCGTATCGTAAGGCTTTCCCGTGACTGACAAAATCTCGTCACCCGGACGCAAAATACCGTAAAGGCATAACGCTATCGCATGCGTGCCGCATGTTATTTGATGCCTGACCAGCGCGTCCTCCGCTCCGAAGGCGCGCGCAAAAACCTGTTCGAGCACTTCCCTGCCCCTGTCGTTATAACCGTATCCCGTAGAAGCGCCGAAGTGCGAGTCGCTTACGTTGAACTCCTGCATCGCGTGTATAACTTTGCTTAGGTTATATTCCGACGCTTCTGATATTTCGTTAAATACGTCGCCGCACTTCCTCTCGATGCGTGAAGCCAGTTCAACCAGCCAGGAATCTATATTAAAAGCTCTATGAAATATATCGGATTTTTCCATTCAAAATATGCCTCTTTTCCTAATCCATCAGGTAGTTTTTATTAATGATTTCACTTTATCGCGCCGTTCGCTTACCTGGTCTTTCGTTATCGTGCTGTTGAAATAAAACGGGCATGATAAAGCCCTCCCATACATTTCGAAAGCTTTTTCGTACTTACCGGTATCTTCGAGATAGCTGCCGTAATCATAATATGCTTCGGGAAAACGCGGATTTTTTTCGATGAGTTTTTCGAACAGCTCGGAAGCTTTTTCGAAATCACCCGTTAAATGGTATAAATGCGCAAGGTTATCAAGTATTATAGGATCATCGGGATTATAATCATACGCTTCCAGGTTTATTTTCATCGCATAATCAAGATCGCCTTTTTCAATTGCTATGTAGCCCAGACTACCGTAAACGGCTGTTGTTTTGTATTCGGAAATCACTTCCTTAAGCATAGCGAGGGCTTCATCAATGTTACCTTTTTTCCATAGGACAAGCGCAAGGTTTGACTTCGCGTAATTTCTCTGATCGGCGGTGCCGCTTTTTTGAACAGCTTTAACGAGTACTTCTTCCGCCTCCTCGAGATGACCGGTTTTAAACAGTAAAAAGCCGTAGCTTGCCGTGGCCTCAATGGACGCCCTGCCGCTATTGACGGCTTTTCGAATCAGCTTTATGGCTTCGTCAAGGTTTCCCCTGCCGTACTGAATTTTGCCCCTGATAAAATAAATACGGTTCCGGTTTACCGCGGCAACAATCAAAAAGAAGAGAACTATACCCACCATGCCGAACCATATATTCAACCGAAACAGCACAATGATTAAAATAATCGGAATTACCGCATATACGAATAATCGAAGAAGTTTATTCAAAATGTATCACCCGTTTTCCATCTCATGAACTTTGTGTTTATATTAGCATTCCGGTACTGAAAAATCAATGAAGCCGGAAATATGGAACAGATCCAAAACAAGTATCGGTCTATACTTTAAGCATTGCTTCAAGTGCCCCGCGCGCTCTTTCTATAATGTCGGGCCTAAGCTCAATCTGGTATCTCATATACTTCAGGGAATTATACACGCTTTCGACAGTCGTTTTTTTCATATTCGGGCAGACCATTCCCTGGGACAATAAATAGAGCTTTTTGTCCGGATTATCCTTTTTAAGCTGGTGCAGAATTCCCATTTCCGTTCCTATTATAAATTTTTTTGCGGAACTTTTACGCACATATTCAATTATCTGTGACGTGCTGCCGACAAAGTCAGCCATATCCTGAACCTCAAGCCTGCACTCGGGATGAACAAGCAGCAATGCGTCCTTATTAAGTGCTACGGCTCTTTCGGTTTCGGCTTTAGTTACGCGGTGGTGTGTTACACAGAAGCCTTTCCATAAATGTATTGTTTTTTCCGGCACCATACGGGCAACATACTGCGCCAAATTCTGATCCGGAACAAAAATTATCTCGTTTTGCGGAACGGATTTTATAACTTTCACAGCATTCGCAGAGGTGCAGCAAATATCGCTTTCGGCTTTAACTTCGGCGGAAGAGTTTATATAGCAGACCACAGCGGCTTTTGGGTGCTTTTTCTTTTCCTCTCTCAGTTTTTCGGCAGTAACCATATCCGCCATTGGACATCCTGCATCAATTTCAGGCAGCAGCACCGTCTTTTCGGGTGAAAGGATTTTGGCGCTTTCCGCCATAAAATGAACACCGCAAAACACTATTACTTCAGCATCAATCGAGGCGCAGTACCGGCTTAATGCAAAAGAATCACCAACGACATCCGCAAGATCCTGTACTTCGCTGTTCTGGTAGTTATGCGCAACGATTATTGCATTTTTTTCTTCTTTCATCTTTTTAATTTCATTAATAATGTCACTGTTCATTGATAAACACTTCCTGTCTGTTTAAACTGTTTACTATAAAAATAATATACCCAAATTACGGTATATTGCAATTCCGTCCGTGATAAAAACACAGAAACGTTAACCTTGATTATTAAGCCTTTCAAGCAACTGTCTGAAATCATCCGGCAGCGGAGCTTCAAATTCCATCGGTTCACCGGTTGCGGGATGTTTTAAAGCCAAATATCTTGAATGAAGCATCTGGACATTCAGATTATAATCAGCCGTTTTTTTTCCATATAAGGGATCACCGTATACGGGATGATGTATATAAGCCATATGGACTCTTATCTGATGCGTTCTTCCCGTTTCAAGCCTGCATCTTACATGGGTTGCCGATTTCATTCTCGCAAGCACTTCGAAATGGGTAATCGCTCTTTTACCCTTCTCCGGTACAACAGCCATCTTTTTCCGGTTAACAGGGTGCCTTCCTATCGGAGCATCAATAATTCCGTTATCATTGTCGATTACTCCATGCACAATTGCCTCGTAAATCCGCTGCATGCTGTGATCATTAAGCTGTTTTGAAAGCGCCCTGTGGGCTTCATTGTTCTTTGCTGCAACCAGAAGGCCTGTCGTATCCTTGTCAAGACGATGGACAATTCCGGGGCGTATTACTCCATTGATATCGGACAGCGAATCTCCGCAGTGGTAAAGAAGGGCATTTACAAGGGTTTCGTCCCTGTTGCCCGGCGCGGGATGAATTACCATATCTCTTGATTTGTTTATAACGATAATATCGTTGTCTTCATAAACAATATCCAAAGGTATTTCCTGCTGTGATACGCTAAGTGGTTCGGGGGCGGGAATATCCACTGTTATTGTCATATTGCGGCATGTTTTGGTCTTACTTTTTGCGGCCTTTCCGTCAACAACAACACGGTTTTCCTTAATAAGCTTTTGGGCATAACTTCTTGATATTTCGGGGATGTTCGCAGCCAAAAACACATCAAGTCTCTCCCCTTTGTCATCTTCAACCTTTAATGTAAGCACTTTGTTTTTTTCCATATCAACAACCATCCCAGCCTGCCTTTAACCGGATATTCAAGGCTAAACCGGCGGCTTCCCGCGTTATTGCAGCCTGCTTTTCTGTGTACATACAAGTATAACCGCAACGCAAATATACTGTCAAGATAAGGGGCTTTTTGGGCCCTAATTTTTCACAAAAACAAGGCCATTTGAATAATATATATTAATGTTTTATATTAATGTTTTTGTGAGTGGCATTAAACAATAATTGCCGCGCGAATAAAATGAAAGGGAATGGTGCGCAATGCAGTATTTTTATGGCGACAGGATGATTTTAAGAGCTCTTGATGAAACCGAATTCTGGAAGCTTCAGGAGGCCGAACACACAATAGTCATCAGAGAAATAATACCTGACCTGGAAGACGAATATGTAAACCAATTGCAAAATTACGAACAGATTTTCTCACAAACAAGAGCAGCAGCCGTAAAATACATGGAAGCCGCGCTAATGTCAGGGCTGCAGCCCGGTTCACAGTTGGAACGGCAAATAATGCAGTTTTTGAATTTATGCGTCAGGCAAAGCCGGGACTTTATTGCGTTTCTTAATATGATTTCTGCGCAAAGTGCCGCTGTCAGGGATAATCCTGTTGCGGCTACGGTTATTGAGCATATCCGAAGGGAGTCAGAGTATTATGTCGAAATCATAACTGCCGTAATGCAGTTCGAACAGCGCGCGTGATGGCATTATTTCATTATTGTATTATTCGACGGTAATTCCGGTGAAATAATGCTGCAATATCTGTTCATAGTTATATCCCTGCCTGGCAAAACCTTTTGCCCCTTCCTGGCTCATGCCGACACCGTGGCCCCAGCCTCTTCCGTTGAAAACATAAGTACCTGATGACGTGCTTACTTTATGAATCCTGTCGCCGCTTCCGATAACCGCAAAAAATGTCCTGCCGGATGACAGCACGCCCGTGCCGGCGGAAGAAACATACGCACGTCCATCCAGCGCCAGGGTTTTCAGCGTTCCATCCGCTGCCTTTACAACCGCGTTTCCGGCGGACTGGATTGTGTATTTTTGGCTGTTCAGATTAAAGATAAACCTCGTATCCTTGTTGTAATAAGTAATCGCGCCTTTTGTTCCCGTTATCCTCAGCGCGGTTACCCTTCCCGACGGTGAATATTCTTCGGCGCTTACCGATACTATATCACCGATTTCAACGCCGCTTACAAAAAGTATGCTCTTTATTTCTTCAGCCGTTAATGTCCTTTCCCATATATAGTTCGGAGACGTTTCCGATTCGTAAGGGTCTGGCACACTTATCAGATACGGTATTTCCGAACCCCACACTTCTTTTATGTCGGCTGTCATTCCCCCGCTTGAAGCAAAATAAAACACATGGGCAAGGCTGCCGTTATAAAGCATCTTTTTACCCTTCGTTTCGTCCACTGCCCGGTTCGTGGAAGCGCGTTCCCCATCATAGCCGCGGTATACCTGATCCTCGACGGTGTTCGCAAGATCAAAACCCCAGTTATCGTTCTTTTTAAGATTCCTGTAAGTATATGTACGCGCAGCTACCGCCTGGGCTTTTATGGCCTCCAGCGGCGAGTCCGCTTCAATTTCGGCCGGTACGACGCCGTATAAATATTGTTCCAGGTTTAATATATTTATTAATGTAAGATCGCTGTCAGGATATCTCCGGATTTCAAGATAACCCCTGTACCTTCTGCCGTTTGCGGAAAATACATACGGATCATTATCCTGTTTCGGCCATACCTGCATAAATCCGTCTTTTCCGCCATATATCATTTGAACATTAAAACCCGAATCATATATTACAAGTCTGGAGCGATTGTCCTGTATAATTGAAACATCTTCTATTTCCAATAATTCCTTTGCTTCCGCCAGCGCTTTTTCCGCCGTATTCAGGTCATGGTAAAACCCTGACCAGATTTGCCAACCGCCGTCATATGCAACATATGCGTCCATGCCGGATTTTTTTACAGCGGAGGCAAAAGTCTGCGCAGCACTAAAATCCGGGAGGTCCGCCCCGATTTTCAGATGTATAGGCCCGATTACGGCTCCCTTATACGGTACTCCTTCGGTCGGTGTATATTCAACCAGTTGTCCCTGCTCTGTCAGTACAAAATAACCGTCTTTCCGGATTATAAAAGACTTATTGTCACTGCTTTCCAATAACAGCTTAAAAGTTTCGCCATCGGAATAGCCGATTTCAATTCCTTTTTCAGCGTTTACTGATACACTGGAAACCGCGCTGCCTCTGAAATTTAACCCCACCCTGATTATATCGGGATACTGCGACGCAAATGCATTTGATATCGGAAACAGAAAAAAGAGTAAAACAACAGTTAAAGACAGTGTAAATATACGCCTCATAAAAACCCCTCTTGTCTTATGTTCATTAATATCTTTTCCTGAAAAGTATCCATAAACCTCTCATTTAATTATATCGGTCATAAAACGACATGTACATAACTCAATTATATCTTTTATATTATTGTTATATTTTTGTTACCAAAAAGAAACACGTAAAATTTTGTCACAAAAATAGAAAGCCGAAAAACAGCTTTCTAAAATAATCGAAATATATGGAATAAACAGCCAGGAATGTCTATAAGACACCAGCTTCTTTCATCACTTTACGCAGAGCTTTTACGGCTATTTCAAATTTTTCGGGCCCGCTTTTTTCCATTGAGCCTGTATCAATATCCGCTTCGAGCGCTTCAAGACCGGCAAAAGAGCCCAAATGCGGTTCCAGTGAAAGATACATATCCCTGTCAAATGATGAGTTTATATCGGACAGAATCTCTTTTATCTTTCCGCTCCCCATTCCGGCAGGCACAACTGTTCCGGTTTCGGGTAAAGCGTCTTTTATATGCATATATTCTATATACGGTTTCAGCATTAAATACGCTTTCGGATATGTTTCAACATCGCACTGGATAAAATTAGCCGGATCGAAAACCGCCCTGACGTAGTCGCAATTCATCGACTTGATAATATCAACGCACCTTTCCGGAGTATCGCCGTATATTCCCTTTTCATTTTCATGCGCAAGTATAATTCCTGCCCCTTTGGCGGTTTCAACAAATTTGTTCCAGCGCTCAAGAACCTCATCGCGGAAATCCTGCGGATTTCTGTCATCGGGTATGTAAAAACTGAACATGCGGATATATTTTGAGCATAAGATATCAGCGATTTCAAGTGTATGTTTGAATAAATCAAGGTGGGATTCAAACCTGTCGGTTATACTGATTTTACCTATCGGAGACCCCACCGACGAAACAGAAATCCCTTCATTGTCCAGCCGTTTCTTTATTTCCTTTATTTCTCTTATTGTATGATCGACAACGCCTTTTCCGTAGACGCCCCTGATTTCCATACAGTTTATGTTGTTTCTCTTCAGTTCACGGATTTGAACATCCAGATCCTTGTCTATTTCATCCGAAAAACCGCTTAATAAAAACTTAACCATACTTATCTCCCCTGTAATATTATATTGAATTATTCAGCCCTTCGCCCGTTTTTGAAATGCCCGTAACGGATGCAAGCAAACACCGTCCGATTCTATTTTATATTATAGATTAACGCCCGGCAATTATATGGGATTCATTTACAAAAACCTTGTATATATTTATAGATTAATACTACCCCGAAAAAAATTTTAACTATTATATACTTTTATGTCTTAATAAAAAGATATTCCATAAATGCTTTACCCAACTGAAACTTTATTGTAAAATAAGTAAAAGACATATTGGTTATATTACGCAAAATATTGCAAAATTTCAGCCGCGGTGTGCATGGAGGATTCACTATAAATGTTGTCTGTTTTTACTTCAGGCTTTCAATGTATAAAAACAAAAACAAAAAATCCGTTAGACTCCGTTAAATTTGATTTTCATCTGCATGACGATTATGAAATCTTTATACTTCTGTCCGGAGACGTCCGATATTTTATTGAAAAAAACTCATATGAACTTGTTCCGGGCGATGTACTTCTGATACGGCCGGGCGAAATACATAAAGCCGCTTTTACGTCAAATGAAACGTACGAGCGCATTGTATGCAATTTCTCCGGTGATATTTTTAACTTGCTTTCGGAAGAAGGCCATGTTCTATCAAAATGCTATACCGAACGGCCTCATGGCGAAAAAAACAAACTTATGAGCAACGATGACGAAAAAAACGAACTTTTGGCTTCGTTTGAAAAAATGGTTATGCTTAAAACTTATCCTCAATTATGGAATCCCCAGATGCTGCTTGCCGTTTTCATTGAAACAATGGTAAAGATAAACCGGATATTTGCCGACGAAACACGCAGTTCCCCAACGCACCTGCAGCACCGCAAACTTAAGCCTATACTGGATTACATAGATTCAAACCTGAATAAGGATCTGTCCTTGAAAACCCTGCAAAAGAAGTTCTTTATTTCAGGCTCATACCTTTGCCAGATATTTAAGCAGACTACAGGTTCAACTCTGCATGAATACATAGTTTATAAAAGGATTTCAAGAGCGAAACAATACCTGATGAATGGGGAAAGTGCATCAAACGCTGCCTATAAAAGCGGCTTTTCAGACTATTCAAACTTTGTGCGCGCTTTTAGAAAAGTTACCGGGTATTCGCCCCGCGAATACATCAAGCAGGCCTTATTGTAGCCCGGGGAAATAAAATTGTAAGATTTTATTTTGACCATATGTCTTTAACTGCGGCTGTTTTTCTGTTATACTATTATACTGCCGACAGTATTCCGTATATGTTGAAACAATGATTAAAATTTTAATAAATCCATGCTGTTATATGTATAAATATTGCAGTAAGCGATCATTTTTTAGACAGCTTCAATAACAACAAGACCAGGAGCGTGCAATGATGGCTAATCTAAAACAAAAGACAATACCGATTTTAGTTTCCCTGCTTATATTAATAACCGGAGTAACCGTATCTTTTGCGGAAGATTTTGATATTTCCGCACCGATAGCGATCCTTGTCGAACTCGAAACCGGTCAGGTTCTTTACGAGAAAAACGCCGATCAAAGATGGGCTCCTGCAAGTACCACAAAGATTATCACAGCACTTACCGCTCTTGAAAATACTCCGCTGGACAAGGAAATGAAAGCCAGCAGAAATGCCATAAACAGTATTCCTTCCGATTACGGCATAGCCGGTATCAGACCCGGTGAGATTCTTGCCTTTCAGGATCTTTTAAATTTCGTTTTAATCATATCGGCTAACGAAGCATCGAATGTAATTGCCGAAAACGTAGTCCCTTCGGGAAACATCAGCGATTTTATAGATTTGATGAACAAAAAAGCGGAAGAATTAGGCCTTAAAAATTCGCATTTTACGAATACATACGGTCTTGACGAAGACAATCACTATACAACGGCGAGGGATTTGGCTATAGCCTCGCGCGAAGCAATGAAATATCCGATATTCAGGCAGATAGTAGCATTAACTGAAGTTCCTCTGCCCGACACAAACCTTAGAAAAAGCGATGGTTGGGACAGATGGCATATTGAATCAACAAACCGGCTTTTAAAGAGCAGATCCGACTATTATGACAGAGTAACGGGTATTAAAACGGGGTACACCGGAAAAGCGGGCAGGTGTCTTGTGTTTTCCGCGGTAAACAATGAAGGTCTTGAACTTATTGGGGTTATCCTCGGCGCGGAAACCAATGATATTCTTTTCGCCGAAGCGAAAAAACTTCTTGAATACGGATATATGAATTACAAGGTCCAAACATTGGCATCATCAGGCGAGTTTTTTGGAAGGTATGAGGTAGCCGACGCCGTTGATAATATATCTGTGGAACTTCAGACATTAGGCTCGGTACAGCATCTTCTGCCTGTTTCTCCGGAAAAACTTCAGACAGAAGTAACGGTAAAGGAAGTATTGAATACTCCCTTTACCGCTCCTGTTGAAAAAGGACAGGTAATGGGCTATAAAACCTGGTTCTACAAGGGTGAAGAAATCGGAAGCGTCCAGTTAATAGCGATGAACGACATCGAAAAATCAATACATGCACAAATACGGGATAAAATTAACGAGCTGATTGAAGACAAAACGATCAGAAATATTGCAATCATAATCGGTATTCTCATATTGTTATTGATTATTTTAAGAATAATTCTTAAGGGTGTTTCCCGAAGAAGGAACTATTACCATAAGCATTACAGGTTTTAGGCTATTCTTCAGCATTCGGGCTGGAATATAGTCAGGCATTGGGCTTTTTCAGCGATTGAACCAAATTTTTAATACCGTCGTCAAGACCGGAACCGATAACCGGTTTGTATAAGTCGCCCATCTGCTTCAGCCTGGGCATAATATCATGCAGCGTAAAATCTTCAGGTTTAAGCCCTTTTTCTAGCTCTTCCCATAACACGGGGGTTGATATGTTTGCCGTCTTTGTGGCTCTCGGTGAATAGGGACAGATTATTGTTTTCCCCTTCCACATCTGTAAATAGTCAAAATACAGCAGCTTGCCGCGATCTATCACTTTCCGTTCAATAGTGAATATCTTTGGGTATTTGTTTGTAAAATAGCGGGCAAAAAACAGGTTCAGTTCTCTTGCGTGATTGTAACTGAGTTTCCTTCCGAGCGGGATAGAAATCTGCAAACCGGTGGCTCCGGATGTTTTGCTATAACTTTTAACCCCTATGCTTTCCAGGTTTTGACGAATAATAAGAGCCGCTTCGACAACCTGTGAAAAAGGCTGGCCTTCGGCCGGGTCCAGATCGAAAACGAGCGCGTCGGGATTATCCGGGCTGCCAATCGGATTGAACGGGATGTGAAATTCAAGCGCAGCCATGTTACCCATCCATAAAAGGCTTTCGACGGTGTCGATTATTATATGGTCTATGCCGTCTATCATCCTGTGTGATATATAATCGGGCGCATGATCCGGAATATTTTTCTGATAGTACGATTTGCCGTTCACGCCGTCAGGGTAATGTATCGTCGTAATGTTCCTCTCTTTCGTGTATGTCAGAATAAACGGCGCGAGATCGTGCAGCTTTTTCACATAATCAAACTTTGTAATACCCGCATCGGGAAATAGCAATTTATCCGGATTTGACAATTTAAGCGGCGCTGTACTGGCTTTTATTATACGGTTTCCTCCTTTCCGTCGGCATCCGCCGGGCTTCTTGAACTGAATCCTATAAGAACGGGATGCCTGAGACCTCCCTGCGGTTCTCTTTCAAGGTACTGCACGATAACGGTTAAAACCGGATTGATCCAAATCACGTCGTTGTATGACTTGCCGTTCGGAACAGGCGGATTGGAAAGCGCCAGGCGGGAAAGCTGTGCGGCCAGAAGCTGTTTGTCACCATAAGACAAGCCTGACGATACGCTTCCGATAATTTTCAGCCGGTTCTCTTCATACACTCCAAGCACCAATGACTTAATCTCGCTGCTTGAAACTTTTACTCCGCAAACAATCGCGAGGATTTGTTTTTTAACCTTTGTTTTAAACCATTCTCGGTGTTTCTTGCCGCCTATATAACGGCTGTCGATACACTTTGATACAATCCCCTCCATCCCGTTGTCTTTTACTGCGGAAAACAGCGCGTTGCCGTCCGTGTAGTCTTCAACCACATGAATCATACCGTCTGATTTCAAAGTTTTGTTTAGGATTTGTTTCCTGTCCGCGAGCGGGACCTGCCTCAAATCTCTTCCGTTTATTAAAAGTATATCGAAAATCATGTAATGCACCGGATACAATTCCCGGTACCGCTGAAAAACATTTTTTTTTCTTATCCTTTCCCTTTTCATTATGTTATAAAAAGAAGGCTTTCCGCTATCACCAAGTACAATAAGTTCGCCGTCAAGAACGGCGTCTTTACAGGTTAACAGTTTTTCTACCTCCGATACTTCAGGATACCATCCGGTCCTGTCCCTTCCTGTGCGGGTAAAAAGGCTGACTCTGCCGTTATCAACATAGCACAAACCTCGAATCCCGTCCCACTTAACCTGATGTATCCACCTGTCCCCGCTTTTGATCGTTTCTGTCAGGATTGGTTCCATCGGTTCGATCCATTCCATTTCTACACCGCTTTTCCAGCCTTTTTCTTTTTTGGCTGCGCGCTTTTGCGTCCGGTCTTTTTCTTTGTTTCCTGAAGGCTTGCCTTCAGCGCTTCCATAAGGTCTATTACATTACTTTTCGGCACCGTCGGAGCGACCCTTATTTCTTCGCCTTCTATTTTCCTGCTTATCAATTCGGATAAAACAGTTCTGTATTCATTCGTATATTTTTCCGGTTTAAACTCAACAGTAAGGCTGTCAATCAATTTGACGGCAATATCGAGTTCTTTTTCATCCGCGTCCGTGTTTCGCGGAAGGTTTGGAATCTGTTCGGAAGGTCTCACCTCATCGGCATAGAAAAGCGTTTCCATAACAAGCGCATCCCGGTATACCCTAATTGCAGCAAGTGTCTGCCTGTTTCGTATTGCCACCCTCGCTATCGCTATTTTTCCCGTTTGATCCATTGCCCGTCGCAAAAGGTTATATGCCTTTCCGTCAATATCCTGCGGAGCCAGGTAATATGTTTTGTTAAAATAAACGGGATCAATTTCGGACAACTTAACAAAATCAAGTATTTCAATATTCTTCGGCCCTGACTTGCCCTGTATCGCTTTAAAATCCTCGTCTTTGAGTACTACGAAATGCCCGGGTTCGTATTCGTAGCCTTTCACTATCTCTTCTTCACTCACCTCTATATTGCAGGACGGACATACCTTTTTGTAGTTCAGCGGCGTATTGCAGGATTTATGGATATATCTGAACTTTATATCCTTGTCCTCGGTAGCGGTAAACATTTTTATCGGTATATTTACAAGGCCGAAGCTTATCGCGCCTTTCCAGACAGTATGCATATCAATTCCACCTTTTTTCCGGTTATTTGAAAACGCCTGTAAAACATAGTATTTATTTATCAGCCTTCTTTTATGCTTTAATTTATGTTAACCTTTTTGCGTACTAATAAAAAAGGATGGTTTTTGATTCCGAGGAATCAAAAACCATCCCTTTGTCAACATCTTTGCATAGCCCGGTACCTGTTGGAGACATCGCATAAAGACGGTACGAACCAAACCGGCTTCAGCTTTAAATCACGGCAGATTTTCAACCGCGACTCTTTCAATGGCAAGTCCTTTTACATAACGTTTCATAAATTCATTAAAGCCTTCGACATCACGCTGATCAGGAGAAACCGAATATGCTTCGCTTGATGCAAATACCTTATTATTCAGGTAATCATCCAATGATTCGTTTTCGGAACGGTTGATCATATATGACGCAAGCAGAGCGATACCCCAGGCTCCTCCTTCACCGGCGGTTTCCATTACCGATATCGGGGCATTAAAAGCAGCGGCCATAATCCTCTGCCCGACTTCCCTCGTTTTGAAAAAACCTCCGTGTCCGGTCATTCTGTCAACCTTAACCGACTCTTTGTCCAAAAGAATATCCAGTCCGATCTTCAAAGCGCCAAGGGCTGTAAATAAATGAACCCTCATAAAATTAGCGAGATTGAAATTGCTGTTTGATGAACGCGCAAACAACGGACGGCCCTGTTCAAAATGAGTTATGTGCTCACCGGAAATATACCCGTATGCAAGCAGACCGCCGCAGTCCGGATCGCCTTTCAGCGCCATTTCCAGCAAAGTATCATAAAGTTTCGGTTTTTCGACTTCCATGCCGAGGGATTTTATCACTTCACCGAATAATCTCATCCACGCGTCATAATCGGACGTACAGTTATTCGAATGAACCATGGCAACGAGTTCCCCTGCCGGCGTGGTAACAAGATCAATTTCCGGGTATGCCCGGGACAGTTCTTTTTCAAGCACAATCATCGCAAAAACGGATGTTCCCGCAGAAACATTTCCGGTGCGCACCGTAACACTGTTCGTGGCCACCATTCCCGTCCCGGCGTCTCCCTCCGGCGGGCAAAGCGGTATTCCGGGCTGCAGTTTGCCTGATGTATCCAGAAGCTTTGCTCCTTCCTCTGTGAGTACGCCTGCTTTTTCGCCGGCCATGAGGATACCCGGAATGATATTTTCCAGTTTCCACGGAAGATTTAAGTCACTGACGAGTTCATTGAACTGATTAAGCCTCTTCGTATCGTATTTTTTCGTTTTTCTGTCAATAGGGAAAACTCCCGACGCTTCTCCAATCCCCAGTACTTTCTCGCCGGTAAGTTTCCAGTGGACATAGCCCGCCAATGTCGTCATGAAGTCGATGTCATATATGTGTTCTTCCTTATTAAGTATAGCCTGGTAAAGATGGGCAATACTCCACCTCTGCGGTATCGGGAAGTTAAACAGGCTGGTAAGCTTTTCGGAAGCTTCGCCGGTTATATTGTTCCGCCATGTCCTGAAAGGCGTTAACAGATTCCCGGCCTTGTCGAAAACCAGGTAACCATGCATCATACCGCTAAGGCCAATCGCTCCGGTGGTTTGTATTTCCACTCCGTACTGCTCTTTAACATTATCGGCCAATTTCCGGTAACTGTCCTGAATTCCGTTCCAAATGCTTTCAACGCTATAAGTCCAGATATTGTTCTCATAGCTGTTTTCCCAGTCATGACTGCCTGACGCGATAGGTTTATTATCCTTATCGACCATAACAGCTTTTATGCGTGTTGAGCCAAATTCAATACCGATTGCCGTTTCGCCTTTGATGATTGCACTTTTTACATCACTAATACTAATACCCATAGTTTTTCTCCCTCCATATAAATTTTTAAATTAAGAAAAAATTGCAGGGCAATTTAAATTCATTCCTTATTGACCGTAATAGGCATTTGCTCCGTGTTTACGCAGATAATGCCGGTCCAGCAGCGCCTGATCCATTTTCCCGATTCCGGGAGTAAGCATTGTGGAAATAAAAGCCATTTTTGCAACTTCTTCGAGTACGACAGAATTTTCAACAGCCTTTAACGGATCCTTCCCCCATGTGAAAGGTCCATGCATATTCACAAGAACGGCCGAAATATCCATAGGATTTTTATCCCTGAACGTTTCAACGATAACATTCCCGGTTTCTTCCTCATATGCTCCGTTTATCTCTTTCTCGGTCATTTTCCTCGTACATGGAATTTCACCGTAGAAATAATCGCCGTGTGTCGTTCCCAATGCGGGAATACCCCTGCCAGCCTGTGCAAAGCCGGTCGCCCACGGTGAATGCGTATGGACAACTCCTCCTATATCCTTAAAATGCTTATATAAAACCAGATGCGTAGGAGTATCGGAAGAAGGTTTAAGTGAGCCTTCCCGTATATTTCCCTCCAGATCGACCACGACCATATGCTCGGCCTTTAATTGATCGTACGGGACACCGCTCGGTTTTATGACTACAAGGCCTTTTTCCCTGTCAATGCCGCTGACATTTCCCCACGTAAACGTGACGAGTTTGTACTCAACAAGAAGAAGGTTTGCCTTTAAAACTTGTTCCTTTAATTCATTTAGCATAAAAACACCTCTCATATAAAAATATTAAAACCCAAAGCGCTCATACTATTGTACAATAACGGAAACAAGGGCTAGCTTACCGGTCCGGTGCTTGCGCGTATAATAAGCTCAGGTTTAATCTTTGCATTAACTTTTAATCCCGGTTTCAAAAGCATTTTCAGCATGATATTCGCCGCTTCTATTCCAAGTTTTTCCTTCGGATGGGCAACTGTTGTCATTTTTATTTCCGATGCGGTTGCCAGATCCGAGTCATCGAAGCTGACCAGCGAAAGCCGGTCAGGTACCGGAATATTCTTTGCCCTGACAATATCAATCATTTTCAGCGCAATCTGGTCGTTATAGCATACTATTGCGGTACATTCGTTAATAAGCTCTTCAACGGGTCCGTTCTCCTTTATTTTATATGCCAGATCGGCCGTATCGAACCATATCGTATTTTTATCGTTCACCATCAGATTATTTTCCCGATGCGCCTTCACAAAACCTTCAAACCTGGCATGCCCCTGCTTGTCGTCTATTTTAAATATACAGCCGATTTTTGTGTGGTTAAGCTCAATCAGATGTTTTGCCGCAATATACCCTGCTTCAACATCGTCTTCATATACAGAAGCAGCATCAAAACCTTTATAACTGCCGTGCATAAATAAAACCGGAATATTTCTCTCCCGGAACATATGGTATAAATCCAGGTTAGGATTTGGAAGCGCGCTTTTTGTTGTTTCAACAATAAGTCCGTTGATATTTTGGTTTAAAAGGTTATTAAGGCAGATTCTTTCGGTGTCAAACCGGTTGTTTGTACAGCACAGCACAATATTATATCCATTTCCGGCAAGGACCTGATCAATTCCTCTGATTATCGACGGGAATATATAGTCGCTGAGGTATGTCGTCATAATGCCTATAATCCGGCGCCCATTTCCATTGTTTGTTTTTGTATCCCGGACAAAAGTTCCCTTTCCCTGGATTGTTATAAGCCAGCCTTCATTGACAAGTTCACCCAACGCTTTTCTGACGGTATGTCTGCTGATATTAAACTTTGCTGAAAGAGCATTCTCCGATGGAATCTTATCTCCGGACTTCAATTCTGAATCAATGATGGTCTTTTTCAGATATTCTATTAACTTTTGATATTTCGGTTTTTTCCCGTTCAAATATTATCACCTGAAATTATACTAATTATGGAGCATTTTTAACTGAACAACAACCGTATCAACCGGTTCGAGATCATTTTTTATTATAGCATATTTAACTTGTACGTACAATATAAGCAGCATAAGCTTTCACCGGGTATTTTTTTTACTCTTTGTTCTTCCGGCAGATTATTTATGCGGTTTCTATTTTTTTATTCCGAAGCCGATAAAATGAATTGAAAATTTTCTTCATTATAAGTATAATAAAAATATAAACTTGTGCATACAATTAAACTTCAAACAAATCTCCGGATTTGACGGAGAAAAAAATATAAGGAGGATTTTCGATGAAACTTAAAACCTCGGAATTTTGGTTTGTCACGGGAAGCCAGCATTTATACGGCCCCGAAACACTCGAAATGGTTGACGAACATTCGAAAGTCATAGCGGAAGAGCTTGACAAGAAAACATTTCAGCACTGCAAGGTCATATTCAAACCTGTGTTGACAACACCTGAAGCCATCAGCAATCTAATCCTGGAAGCCAATTCCGACAATAACTGCGCCGGCCTGATTACATGGATGCATACTTTTTCACCCGCTAAAATGTGGATTACAGGACTTGTCGACCTGAAAAAACCTCTGCTTCATCTGCACACACAGTATAACCGGGACATACCATGGGATTCAATTGACATGGACTTTATGAACCTGAACCAGTCCGCCCATGGTGACAGAGAATACGGCTTTATAGGGGCAAGACTGCGGTTAGCCAGGAAAGTCGTTGTCGGTCACTGGCAGAATCCTGACGTAATAAAAGAAATTCAAACATGGATGAGTGCCGCAATTGCGTATAATGAAGGGAAAAACTTAAAAATAGCCCGTTTCGGCGACAATATGAGGCAGGTCGCCGTTACCGAAGGCGATAAGGTTGAAGCTCAAATACAATTCGGATGGTCTGTTGACGGATTTGGAATAGGCGATCTGATAAAACACATATCCAATGTTTCTGACAGCGAAATAAACCAGTTAATGCAGCAATATGATACCACCTATGAAATACCCGGCGATGTACGCAACAATTCCGTACTGCTTGATGCCATACGTGAACAGGCACGGATAGAACTCGGGATAAAAAGCTTTCTTTCCGAAGGTGGTTATTCGGCTTTTACAACGACATTTGAAAATCTCTATGGTCTTAAGCAGCTTCCCGGCCTGGCCGTACAGCGGCTTTTGGAGCAAGGGTACGGATTCGGTGCGGAAGGCGACTGGAAAACCGCCGGCCTGGTGCGCATTATGAAAATAATGAATAAAGGTCTTGATGAAGGAACTACGTTTATGGAAGACTACACATATCATCTTGAACCCGGTGACGAGATGATTTTGGGCGCGCATATGCTTGAGGTATGTCCTACTATCGCATCTTCAAAACCGCGTATTGAAGTTCATCCTCTGTCAATCGGCGGAAAAGCTGATCCAGCCCGTCTCGTATTCAACGGAAGAAGCGGCGGCGCTATTGCGGCTTCATTGGTGGACATGGGAGATCGCTTCCGCCTGATAATTAACGAAGTTGAGGCAATTGAGCCAACGCGTGATATGCCGAAGCTCCCTGTTGCCCGGGTATTATGGAAGCCGCTGCCTTCACTGCGAGATGCAGCCCATGCCTGGATTTTGGCGGGCGGCGCTCACCATACATGTTTTTCATACGCTGTAACAGTTGAACATATGTGCGACTGGGCTGAAATGGCAGGGATTGAACTTGTTCTTATAAACAGCGAGACAAACATCAGAAAATTTAAAAATGACTTAAAATTAGCTGATATGATATGGAAGAAGAGATAGCAGAATTTAATGTTCAATTATCACCCTTCGGGGTGATTTTTTTTGCTGATATACCCAAACCAACGGACAGTTCCGGGAACAAGGTTCCTTCACGAATTGACGGACGAATGCTTTAGATCCATGCTGTCAACGTTTTGTTTCTGACATAAAAACAGGTTTTATGAGTAAATTGCGAAGTTCCGAAACAAGCGATAATACTTAATAATGAGGATGCAGAAAAATAACTTTAACCCAAAAACGAGAGATGAAATGCGGTTTTGAGGGAT
>LFRV01000018.1 GCA_001512485.1 Clostridiales bacterium DTU069
TTATCCCGGGAGGTATGAACTTCGCAAAAAGGTTTCTCCCGAAATCATGGATCTTCAAATCCCTTCCATGGTAATGCAGCCTCTTGTGGAGAATTCCATTATTCACGGGTTTAAAAACCATAACAAAAAAGCGCCCTGTATTATATTAATTAAGGCTCATGTTGATTCAGAAGGTTTTATACATATAGAAATTACTGATAACGGGTGTGGAATATCCCAGGACAACCTGAACAGAATAAACAGTATGATATGCTGTGATCAGGAAGAGGAGCCAAACCTGGAAGCTGACAGCATTGGTATTCTGAATATTTCAAAGAGATTAAAACTGTTCAGCAGTTACTCGGATATCCAATATAAATCCAAAGAGAAATATTACACATCGGTAAGGCTGGTTATTCCAACCGGGGAGAGTTAGCCAGATAATTTTTCCGATAGCAGGCGGGTGAGCATTTCATCTGTCGCCTGAATAGTCTTCCGAAGTAACTTAAATCTTCATAACCCACTTTTTCAGAAATAACGCTGATTGGCAAATCAGAAACTTTTAGCAGCGTGCAGGCTTTTTTTATTCTAAGACCGGTAATAAACTGTATTATGGTTGTATTGGTATGTTTTTTAAACAGTTCAAACAGGTAAGATTCTGACAAATAAAACTGCTCGGCTATTTCCCGCATCTTTATTTTTTGGTTATACCGGGCAGCCAAATACGCTTGTAATGCCGAGACAGTTGGATTGTCCGAGTATCTGATCATAAATTCGGCAGATAACTCGGCTTCCTTTTTCATATCAAGCAGCTGGGAAAAATTCCTATGTTTACGGCTTATTCCATAGGAAACAGTGTCGAGTACAGGATACATATTCAAAGAGATTGAAACCAGACTTGCCTTTACATCGTTTGGGAACAGTAAATGCGTAATATTAATTTCTTTTGATTTATTATGGCGCTGTAAAGGAACATGATGATCCAGAACAAGAAAACAGTTGGGATAAACAGCGCACTGTTCAAGATAATTCAGGATATTTCGATCATGCAAAGCATTGCCCGATGGTATTCTCAGCAAGCCTTGTTCATCAAAAAAAGCGTTTTTCTTCTCGTTTAGTTTTTTCTTCAAAGTGGAAATTACATTCACCACTTCATTTTTATCAAGCGGTTTTGTCAGATAGTATAAAACACCTTGAGATATAGCTTTTCGGGCAACATTAAAATCGCGATAAGCACTTACAATAACAAATTCAGTTTCAATGCCTTCCGAC
>LFRV01000054.1 GCA_001512485.1 Clostridiales bacterium DTU069
TATAGATAGATTTTTGCAATCCGCTTTTATTATTAGGTTTCCTGAAATCCACTATGAAGCCTTACACTTCGCTTACGGGACCCAAGCCCGTACAAACAGATGTGTGTCGAAAACTAAAAGAAAGGGCAAAGCGGATATAATCCCGGAAATTTATGAATTATATTGAAATAACACAAATGATAGTATAAACTTAATAATGTAATATTATTAAGTTCAGTAAAAAGTGACGGGAGGTAAGGATATGGCATATCTGTTAGGAGTCGATATTGGCACATCAGGCACAAAAACCGTATTGTTTGATGAAAACGGAAACACAATTGCTTCGGATCTTCAGGAATACCCAATGTACCAGCCCAAAAACGGATGGGCGGAACAGGATCCGGAGGACTGGTGGAAGGCAACTTGCACATCGATTAGTAATGTCCTCGCAAAAAGCGGCGTACCGAACAGTGAAGTAAAAGGCGTTGGCTTATCGGGCCAAATGCATGGACTCGTTCTGCTTGACAAGGAAAATCGGATTCTGCGAAGGTCAATTATTTGGTGCGATCAGCGAACTGTTGCCGAATGCGAGCAAATAACCGAGCTTGTCGGAGCAGAGCGGCTTATTGAAATTACAGGCAATCCTGCATTAACCGCTTTTACCGCATCAAAGGCAATGTGGGTGAAAAATAATGAACCCGAGATATTTGATAAGGTACATAAGATTCTCCTACCGAAGGACTATATCCGGTTCTGCTTAACGGGCGAGTATGCGACCGAAGTATCCGATGCAAGCGGAATGCAGTTTCTTGACGTGCCGAACAGGTGTTGGAGCAAAGAACTGCTTGACAAATTAGGCATTGATATCTCACTGCTCGGAAAGGTTTATGAATCCCAGGAGGTTACAGGAACCGTTCATTCAAAAGCGGCAGAACTGACAGGGCTTAAACCCGGTACTCCGGTAGTCGGCGGCGGCGGCGATCAGGCAGCCGGTGCTGTCGGAAACGGAATCGTTAAACCGGGTGTTATTTCGGCGACCATAGGAACATCCGGTGTTGTATTTGCGTATACCGACAAATTCAGAATTGAACCGTTAGGACGCCTGCAAGCATTCTGCCATGCCGTACCAAACACATGGCATGTCATGGGCGTTACGCAGACTGCCGGCTTATCACTTCAGTGGTTCAGAAACAATTTCTGCAAGGAAGAAATTTCGACCGCGGAGCTTATGCAAGTTGATCCGTATTACCTTTTGGATAAGGCGGCCGAGAAAGTTAACGCAGGCAGCAACGGTCTTATATATCTGCCGTACCTGATGGGTGAGCGTGCTCCGCATCTCGATCCGGATTGCCGCGGTGTTTTCTTTGGTCTGTCGGCAACACATACAAAACGTGATCTGCTGCGCTCGGTAATGGAGGGTGTCGCATTTGCGATGAGAGACTGCCTTGAGATAATCAAAGGACTTGGAATAGAAGTAAATGAAGTAAGGGCATCGGGCGGCGGCGGCAAAAGCCCGCTGTGGAGGCAGATGCAGGCGGATATATACAATACGGATATTTATACAATAAATTCAAGCGAAGGCCCCGCGCTCGGCGTGGCGATCCTCGCGGGAGTCGGCACAGGTGTATACAATAGCGTACCCGAAGCCTGCGAAGCGACAATAAAGGTAATGACGAAACAAAGCCCGAACGGCGCAAATGTCGGAATATACAATGAATATTACAAGCTGTACGGAAAGCTTTATAAGTCATTAAAGGATGATTTTAAAACGCTTTCGAAGCTGTCATAAAGTGGACTATATAAATTGCATGCTGAAAAGCCAGGCGGGTTTTTCGCTTAAACCGTACGCGGTATGGAGCGGGTAAAATAATATGGTAAACAAACCAACCGGCAACAACAGATATCTTAAAGAACTGAACCAGGCTTCGATAATGGAGCTTATAAGGATAAAAGGTAAGTTGTCCAGAAAAGAACTATCGGAACTTACGGGGCTTTCACGGACAGCATGCGGAAATATAACGCGCAAGCTTATAGATGACGGTTTTTTGCATGAAACCGGACAGGGTGAATCAACAGGCGGAAGAAAGCCCGTTATGTTGGAGATCAGGCCGGACTCGTATTACGCCGCCGGTTTTGATATCGGCATGACAAAACTGCAGGCTGTCGTAGCCGATATCTCAGGCCGCATAATTATCGAGAAGAACACCGAATACGAACTGGGGATTTCGGTTGAAGAAGCGGTACTGCTGGCTGATAAGCAATTACGAGAAATAATAAAAGAACGAAAGATTAACCGCGAAAAATTCCTCGGCTGTGCTTTTTCCGTTCCGGGGATTGTCGACAGGAGCACCGACAAAATTGTTATGGCTCCGAACCTTTCGTGGAATCATGTGGACTTAAGCGCAAAAGCGGCCGAAATTCTGAAAATGCCCGTATATATTGAGAACGAAGCGATGTGTTCGGCTATATGTGAGCATTGGATCGGGAAGTGCAGGAATATCGGGAATTTCGTATGCATTAATGTTGATTCCGGTATCGGAGCAGGTGTTTTTATTAACGGCGCGTTGTTCCGCGGCACCGGAGGAAGCGCGGGCGAAATCGGACACCTTGTCGTCGACGAAAACGGGTGCGCCTGCGGATGCGGCAACAACGGATGCCTTGAAACATATGCGTCGGTCAGGTATATGCTCCAGCAGGCAAATGAAAAAATCCTGGAGGGCTACGGCTCAAAATATGTAAAGCTCGGGACGCGGATAGAATGGGACGAACTTGTTGATTATGCGCAAAAAGGCGATTCGCTGTGCCTTGGAATACTGCGCGACAGCGCGAAGTTCCTGGGTTATGCCGCCGCGTATATTATTAACACGCTTAATCCCGAAGCGGTGGTTTTAGGTAAGTGTTTCAAGCAGTATTCATCCCTTGTTATCGATGTACTGGTTGAAACGGCGATGAAAAAAGCGCTGCCGTATCCTGCTTCGAAAGCAGCGATAATGGTTTCCGACTATGGTATGAACTCTTCTGCGCTTGGAGCTGCAATGATACCGATTAGGAAAGTTTTTGGCAAATAATTAAATTTTATATTAGGAGGGTGAAACAATGAGTGAGTATTTTAAAAACGTTTCAACAATTAAGTACGAGGGACCGAAGTCCGATAATCCGCTGGCATTTAAATACTACAATCCTGACGAGGTTATTGGCGGAAAAACACTAAAAGAGCATCTTCGCTTTGCTGTTGCTTACTGGCATACATTCCAGGGACGCGGGAGCGATCCGTTCGGATTGGACGGTGCCGCATTAAGACCCTGGGATCATATTACCGACGAAATGGATTTGGCAAAGGCAAAGGTAGAAGCGAATTTTGAGTTCTGTGAAAAGCTCGGTGTTCCGTTTTTCTGTTTCCATGACAGGGATATAGCGCCGGAAGCAGATAATTTAAGAGAGACCAACAAGCGCCTTGACGAAATTACGGCATTGATAAAAGATCGTATGAAAAACAGCAGTGTCAAGCTATTGTGGGGAACAACAAACGCTTTTGGACACCGCCGGTTTACGCACGGCGCGTCAACATCGAACAATGCGGCTGTTTTCGCGTATGCTGCCGCGCAGGTGAAAAAGGCAATGGAGATCACAAAAGAACTGGGCGGCCAGAACTATGTGTTCTGGGGCGGACGCGAAGGATATGAAACGCTGCTGAATACCGATATGAAACTTGAGCTTGACAACCTTGCCCGTTTCCTCAGAATGGCCGTTGAGTACAAAAAGGAAATCGGATTTGACGGGCAGCTTCTTATAGAGCCGAAGCCGAAGGAACCGACGAAGCACCAGTACGATTTTGACACCGCGACTGTGCTTGGCTTCCTGAAAACTTACGGTCTCGATAAAGACTTCAAAATGAATATCGAAGCGAACCACGCAACGCTTGCAGCACATACTTTCCAGCATGAACTATATCTTGCACGGATAAACGATGCGCTCGGAAGCATTGACGCGAACCAGGGAGATTTACTGCTTGGATGGGATACCGACCAGTTCCCGACCAATATTTATGAAACAACGCTCGCGATGATGGAAGTCATTAAGATGGGCGGATTCACAAAGGGCGGTCTCAACTTTGACGCTAAAGTAAGAAGAGCTTCCTTTGAGCCTGTTGATTTGTTCTACGGCCATATTGCCGGAATGGACGCTTTCGCGCAGGGCTTCAAGATTGCGTACAGGATTGTTCAGGACGGCGTATTCGACAAATTCATCGAAGAGCGCTATGCAAGCTTCAGGGAAGGTATAGGCAAGGATATTGTAGACGGCAAGGTAGGCTTCAAAGAACTGGAAGCTTATGTTCTTGAGCACGGAGAACCCGAAATAACCTCCGGCCGCCAGGAATTGCTCGAAGCCATCCTGAACCAGTATGTTCTCGGATACAAATAAGGCAAATTTACGCAAAGAGCCGGTTTAAACCCGGCTCTTTTTATACTCCATATCCCGGGTCGCTCATTAACCCGCTCCAGATTTCACATGCGAAAACCTTATGGTTTTCTTAAATTCATGGTATAATGGAAAAGTGTTCCCTACCTTTATAGGCGGCGGGTACCTGTATTTTGAATAGCTTTCTTTGCGTGGTGGAAACGGATGCTTGAGATTGTCAGGGCTGTGGCCAGGCAGCTTGTGTTTTCAATATTGCTTGATTATAAATATATTTTTATATATCTGTTTTTTTATTTGGTCGTAAAAGGCCGCTATGAAATCATACAGGGATTTGAGCAGTGCGTTTCAAAGTGTCGGACAAGAACTTTGAGGCAAATGCTCGAAGAACTTATCCTGACAGGTCTTATTACGGGTTTTGCGGGTGGAATTTTAACGGTTGCCCTAGGTCTTTACATTGAGCCCGACGGATTGCAGGCATTTCTGATTATCATGGTATTGCTCGCTTTTATAAATCACCGGTTTATTAATCCGTCTTATGCCGGTGGGATTATTTGCATATACACTCTTATCTTTAATTATGATCGAATTCATGTGCCTTCAATGCTTACGTTGATTGCTGTGGTTCAACTGATGGAAGCAGTTCTTATTTATTTAAACCGCAAACACGATAATATCCCGATATTCATACAGCGTGACGGGAAATTGACCGGAGCGTTCATAAAGCAGAAATACTATGCCGTTCCGTTTATGATGCTGACGCTTTCAGCAATCCCGTATGCTGTTTGGAATACGTCGATTAACCTGAATTGGGGGACGATATTCAAAACCGGGCTTCTTGCCGCGGGTAATGCTGTATTTTTTCTGACCGGCGCAATCTGCGTGACGAATTATTCTTCAATAGCAATATCGTCGCTGCCTGAAGAAAAATGCAGGAAAGACGCGATAAGGTTCCTTGCCGGAAGCCTGCTGCTGCTTATTATAGCTTTTTTATCGGGGAAAAATGAAGTATTTAAATGGATCGGCGCAATTTTTGCGCTGTTATACAGGGAAACAATTTTCTGGTACGCATTATACAGGGAAAAGAAAAAACAACCTCTTTACACGGTAGCGCAAAGGGGCTTAAGAATACTCGAAATAGTTCCCGGAGGTACAGCCGAAAAAATGAAAATGAAACGCGGCGAAATTATTCTTACCGTTAACGGCAAGCCGGTACAGACTGAAGACGGGATCAGACACGCTTTGTCAAAAAGTCCCACATTTATATGGATGCATACGGAAGCTCCCGACGGTCAGATAAAAATATACGAGCATAAGTGCTATCCCGACGGAGTAAAAGATTTGGACGTTATTCTTGTGCCTAAGGAGTGGGAAGTAACATACCAGGTTGACGAATATGAAAACTTCACAATAATAAAGAATATTGTTGATAAATTCAGATTTAAAAGGTAAAAGCGATAACAATTGACATTGTTTTATCATAGTGCTACATTTTTAATCAGAATATTTTCGCAGGATATGTTTTCAAATAAATATCCGGCGGGATAGGAATAATAAGTGAGACTGAAATATTTCCAGGCATCTTTGGCTGAGGGATACGCTGTTGAATTGTTTCGGTTTTCTAAAGAGAAGAGGTGTGACTATGGATAAAAAGCTGATATATGTGGATCATGCGGCCACAACATATATAAAGCCAGAGGTTTTCGAGGCGATGAAGCCATACCTGACGGAGTTGTATGGCAACCCTTCATCGATATACTATCTGGGCAGGGAAAGCAAAAAAGCGATTGATGAAGCGCGCTCACAAATAGCTTATTGCGTTGGCGCTCATCCCCAGGAAATCTATTTTACCGGTTCGGGAACGGAAGCGGATAACTGGGCAATCAAAGGCACGGCATATGCGAACAGGAAAAAAGGCAAGCATATTATTACATCTGCAATTGAGCACCATGCTATTCTTGAGCCGGTTGAATTCCTGCACAAGGAAGGTTTCGACGTTACTTATCTGCCAGTTGATCAAAACGGGCTTATAAACCCGGCGGATCTTGATAAAGCAATCCGCCCCGATACAACTCTTGTAAGCATAATGTACGCGAACAATGAAATAGGCACGATACAGCCCATAAAAGAGCTTGCCGAAATCGCGAACAAAAAGGGGGTCATATTTCATACCGACGCCGTACAGGCAATGGGGAATATACCGGTTAACGTAAACGATTTAGGCGTTGATCTCCTTTCGATGTCGGCGCATAAATTTTACGGTCCTAAAGGAGTCGGCTGCCTGTATGTCAGGAAAGGCGTGAAACTGGAAGGGTTTATGCACGGCGGCGCACAGGAAAGGAAAAAACGGGCTGGTACCGAAAATGTAAGCGGTATTGTCGGAATGGCTGCCGCGCTTAAATTGGCGTATGAAAATATGGACAGGTATAACGAACATTTAACGAAACTAAGCAGCAGGCTTATTGATAAAGTTTTTGAACGTGTTCCCCATGTGCGTCTTAATGGTGATAGATATAAGCGGCTTCCCGGAAATGTTAACTTCTCGTTCGAGTTTATTGAAGGAGAGTCGCTCCTTCTTATGCTCGATATGAAAGGTATACAGGCTTCGAGCGGATCGGCCTGTACATCTGGATCGCTGGATCCTTCGCATGTTCTTCTTGCAATCGGGCTCCCGCATGAAATTGCACACGGTTCACTTCGCATTACTTTTGGGGAAAGGAACACCGAAGAGGACGTGGATTATATTGTCGACTGCATTGAAGAAATAGTGGAGAAATTAAGGCAGATGTCACCGCTTTATGAGGATTTTATTAAAAAAAATAAAAGTTGAAATAGCTATTCAGGAGTTGCAGGTTTAAATTTGACGAATGGTTGGTAATGCATTCATATAGATAAAAAGAAGGTGATTTTATGTACAGCGAAAAAGTGATGGACCATTTTACAAACCCGAGAAATGTCGGCGAAATAGAGAACGCCGATGGAGTCGGACAGGTTGGAAATATGAAATGCGGCGATATAATGAAGGTATATTTGAAAATAGAGAATAACATTATTACCGACGTTAAGTTCAAGACTTTTGGCTGCGGTGCTGCCGTGGCGACAAGCAGCATGGCCACGGAACTCATAAAAGGCAAAACGGTGGAAGAAGCCGAGAAGCTGAGGAACAAGGCAGTTTTGGAGGCTTTGGACGGCCTGCCGCCGGCAAAGATCCACTGCTCGGTATTGGCCGAAGAAGCTATTGCCGCTGCTATTAAAGATTACAAAATGAAGCAGGGGCATGACATTTCGGACATGCAATCCTGTCCAGGCTGCTGCGGCAAATGCGGCGAAAGCAGGGAATAAGGTAAGTTTACGGAGAACACATGAGAATATTTTATGCTATTGAGTTTGATGAAAGGACAAAAGATCTTCTTTCAAAAGAACAGGGAATTTTGAAAGTAAAGGCTTTAAAAGCAAACATGACGAGAAGGGAAAACCTGCACTTAACCCTGAGGTTTATCGGAGAGGTTAATCCCTCATATATTCCTGTATTTACGAATATTCTAAATGTTGCCGCTTCAAATTGTTCTCCTTTTCAATTAACGCTTACTGGACCGGGAGCTTTCGCGAGGGGCAATAAGAGTATAATCTGGTGGGGAGTGGAGCATAGCGCTGCTCTCCACCAGCTTTATGAGAAAATCGAAGAACAAATAAGGCGAAACGGTTTTCCCGCAGAGAACAGGCCATACACTCCGCACATCACGCTGGCAAGAGAGTTTACCGCCGGCGATGGAAATATCGAAAGCGTACTGGACAACATTAAGCCTCTTAACCACAGCTTCCCCGTTAAAAACATTTCACTTATGGAAAGTACAAGAATAGACGGAAAACTCAAATACATATGTCTTTTCAAAGCAGCCCTTAAGAAAAATAAAACAGAGTAGCTTATTATTTCACGAAAGGTGTCCGGATGAAAAAGAAAGTAATGGTAGGCATGAGCGGGGGCGTAGACAGTTCGGTTGCCGCCGCTGTATTGATGAAAGAAGGATATGACGTAATCGGTGTTACTTTAAAATTACAGCCCGATACTGAAAATGGCAGCTGGAGCGATACAACCTGCTGCTCGCTGGTTGCTGTTGAGGATGCAAGGCGTGTGGCTTCCAAATTGGGCATACCGTATTATGTGCTGAATTTTCAGGATATTTTCGAATCCTGCGTTGTCGAATATTTTGTAGCCGAATACGGGAAAGGGCGCACGCCAAACCCATGCATTGCCTGTAACCGTTATATAAAATTCGACGCACTGCTTAAAAAAGCCGAATCAATGGGAATCGACTATGTCGCTACCGGGCATTACGCGAGAATTGAATATGATGAACAGAAGAACAGATATCTCTTAAAAAAATCGGTTACGGGGAAAAAGGATCAAACCTATGTATTGTATAATTTAACGCAGTACCAACTGCAAAGAACGCTTATGCCGATTGGCAGGTACGATAAGGATACCGTTCGCGATATGGCAAAGGAACTCGGTTTTGATGTTGCGAACAAACCCGACAGCCAGGAAATCTGTTTCATACCCGATAACAATTATGCCGCGTTTATTACGAATAAGCTGGGCAAACCCGCGCAAAGAGGCAAGTTTGTTGATATTCACGGTAATGTGCTCGGAGAACACAAAGGCCTGATACATTATACGGTAGGTCAGAGAAAAGGGCTTGGTTTATCGTTTGGAAAGCCGATGTATGTAATAAAGATAGATGCCGAAAACAACACCGTTGTCCTCGGAGAGGAAAAGGATGTGTTTTCCGCAGGCCTTACGGCTTTTGATCTTAACTGGATCGCAATTGATTCCCTTGACGGAGCGCTTCGTGTCAAAGCAAAGATACGGTACTCGGCCAATGAGGCCGATGCGGTGATTACTCCCATTGAAGGGGGAAAAGTAAGGGTTGATTTTGATAAGCCGCAGCGTGCCGTTACTCCGGGTCAATCGGTAGTGTTTTATGATGGGGATATTGTTGTCGGCGGCGGGATAATAGAAAGGAAAGACATCTGAAAACCAAAGAAATCCGGCGACCGTACAGGAAATAAGTTGTGAGGTGAAGAGATGAAATTAACATTTTTAGGCGCGGCGAAGACTGTAACAGGTTCATGTTTCCTGATTGAAACAAGGAAATCCAGAATTCTTGTTGACTGCGGTTTATTCCAGGGCAGGTCAACGGAAGAGGCGATGAATGAACAGCCGTTGCCGGTAAAGCCGTCTACGATTGACTATGTCCTGTTAACTCACGCTCATATCGATCACAGCGGAAGAATTCCATGGCTTTATACGAACGGTTTCAAAGGCGAGGTTATCGCGGTTAAGGCCGCTGTTGATCTTTGCCGCCTGATGCTGCCGGACAGCGGCCATATACATGAGTTTGAAGCCGAGTGGAAGAACAGAAAAAGGATGCGTGCCGGAAGGGAACCGGTTAAGCCTTTATATACCCTTGCCGAGGCGCAGGAATCCTTAAAGCTTTTCAGAAGTGTCGCTTATGATGAAGTAATTCAACTGAACGATGATATAAGGATTTGTTACAGAAATTCCGGACATATGCTCGGCTCGGCCTTTATTGAATTATGGGTCCGTGAAAACGGAAAAGAAACAAAGATTGTATTTACCGGTGATATCGGGAACAGAGACATACCGATTCTTAAAGACCCTTCACTTATAGATGAAGCGGATTATTTAGTGATTGAATCAACATATGGGGACCGACTGCATGTAGACAATAGTTCAAAGGCGGAGAAATTCCTTGAAATTGTGCTTGAAACCCTTGACAAGGGAGGCAATGTAATAATTCCTTCGTTTGCGGTCGGACGCACGCAGGAGATAATTTACGAGTTAAATAAAAAAGTATCGGATTTGGGAGAAAAAGTTGAACGTCTTATGCATGTGCCTGTATATGTCGACAGCCCTCTCGCCATAAACGCGACCGAGGTTTACAGACAGAACCTGGACTGCTATGACGAGGAAGCGCGCTGGTATATTGAAAACGGCGATAACCCGCTGGATTTCCCGAACCTGCATTTTACGCGTACAGCCGATGAGTCAAGGGGTCTGAACAGGATAAAGGGCGGCAGTATAATAATTTCAGCAAGCGGCATGTGCGAGGCGGGGCGTATTAAACACCACCTTAAACACAATCTTTGGCGAAGGGAAAGCACTATTCTTTTTGTCGGGTACCAGGCCGAAGGAACACTTGGCCGGAAAATACTTAACGGCGCGAAAAAAGTACATATATTCGGAGAAGAGATAAGCGTAAACGCGAGAATTGAAATGATAGACGGGTATTCAGGCCATGCCGACTGCGAGGGTATAATCAACTGGATGCGAAATATAAAACAGTTTCCAAAACGGATTTTTCTTGTTCATGGAGAAGAAAAAGCGCTTTATTCGCTTGCCGGTAAGGTAAAAGAAGAATTCGGCGTGGAACCGGTTATTCCGTCAAGAGAAGAATCTTTTGTCATTACCGCCGAACGTGAGGTAAGCCGGGAGTTCGGAGAAAAAGCTAAGGAGAGGTTCCGTTATCTTGCGATTGTAAGTCTATTGGAAGATGTAAAGGAAGGCATAACGGATATATATGAAATGCTTTTGGACGAGCTCAGGGAAGGTGCGGATGACGCAAGGCTTAATTTACTTCAAAAGAAATTAAAAGCTCTGCAGCGTGATATGGTAAATTTGCTTGAATAATTTTTTCAATTGATTCTTCAAATTATACGCCCAGATGTTATCGCCGGTTAGCGAAAACTATTGCTTATAATGTATTTGGCATTGACGGTGCAGGGTTTTATATATTAATATTTAAATATCCCGCTGTATTGTTGTACGTCCAGGCTCCAGGCAGAAAAGCACAGGATTGCGGAAAGGCAGCAGGTAGATGGTTGATACAAGCAGAAGAACAATTAGAAGAATAATCAGAATCGCTCTTCTAATCGTCGGTGTTTATTTATTACTCCGGCTCAGTTTGTACTGCATTCCGTTTATTATTGCTTTTATTTTGTCAAGTCTTATAGAACCCATGATTAATTTCATGGAGAAAAAAATAAAAATACCGAGAAAAATAGGAACGGTTATTTCTCTATTGCTTGTTTTCTCGATACTTGGGACTATACTGGGTTTAATTATATCAAGACTGGTAAAGGAAATCGTTAATGTATACAACCAGATAAACGAAATATTCGGAAGCCTGCAGTATTTCTTTGATGCAATAATCCAGCGCGTAAATAATATATATATCTCTCTTCCGAAGACAATAGTCGATACGATAGACAAATATTTTGCCGATGCCGCAAGCAATGTGCGGGAATGGCTGGCGCCGCTCGTTTCAAAGATCACCGGATTTACCCTGAGCCTGCCGCAGGTGCTGGTGTTTATAGTTGTGACTATTCTTGCGTCATATTTTATGGCAAGTGATAAACACAAAATAAATCTGTTTCTTGACAGGCAGTTTCCCGTACAGTGGATGGAGAGAACACGGGAAGTGCTTAACAAGCTGTTTTCCGCATTGTTTGGTTGGCTGAGGGCGCAGATTATTCTCATGACCGTGACATTTACCGAATTAACAATAGCGTTTCTTATTATGCGGATTGAAAACGCTTTGTTACTGGCACTGCTTATCGCCGTTATTGATGCCCTTCCGGTATTCGGTGTCGGTACTGTGCTTATTCCATGGAGTATTATTGAGATTATTGCAGGAAATTATCAGCGCGGCTTTTCGCTTCTGCTGCTGTATATAATAGTTCTTGTGGTACGCCAGTTGATTGAACCAAAGATTGTCGGGCAGCAAATCGGAATCCATCCGCTGCTGACACTGTTTGCAATGTATACCGGCCTACAACTGATGGGCGTTGCCGGGATGATTGTCGGCCCCGTGCTCATGGTAATAATAAAGAGTGTTCTTGAGGCGCTTCTTAGCCATGAGGATTTCACAAGCTGGCTGCAAAGGACATTTGGATACACCGTTAAACCCGCAGAAAAAAACCCCGAAAAACCAGTAAAGGCTGCGAAAAAATAGCTTATTTATTCCCGTTGCACCGGGCACTTTGTTATGCTCCGCTGTTGAAGTATTCTTCCAGGAACAGCGCTACACCGTTATCCGTATTGCTTTTTATCACTTTGGTCGCGGCCTGCTTTACCAATATATCCGCATTTTCAACCGCATAACAGTAATCCGAAACCTCAAACATCGGCAAATCGTTCAAGTTGTCCCCAAAACTTATTAGTTCATCAGCATACAGGTATTCTTTCAAAAACAATAATGAGTCCCTTTTATTTGCGTATTTATTCGTGATTTCGAAAAACGGCTCTTTCGTGTATATGTCGATTGAATAATGGTAAGAAAGGTCAAGTCTTTCCTTCAAAATCCCGTATGCATCTTCGAGCCTGTCCCCTCCAATGCAAACAATGGCAATGATGTCCTGATCCAGGGATACTTTCAAATCATCCACAAGCCGAAACCGTTTGTCACCTTTGCTTAGCCTGTCGCCTGTATAGCCTTCCTGGGCTCTGTTGAAAATGCCTTTATAATAGACCCTGTTTTCCTTTTGACTGTTTGTAGTGTACACAAACGGCGAAATATCATTTTCTTCTAAAAATTTTAAAATTTCCTCCGCTTCGCTCTTTTCTACGTAGTTTGAAACAAGGTTTTCACCCGCAGCAGGATCATAAACATAAACTCCATTTATTAAAATCATCGGCAGTTTAATTTTTAAGGGCTTTATTATTCTCCACGCGGAATCAAAAGAACGGGCTGTTGCAACTGTAAAATTCATGCCTTTGTCAATAAGATTGTTAATAATTTTGATTGTCGTTTCACTTAATTCCTGTTCATTATTCAGAAGCGTCCCGTCAAGATCCGAAACAAACAGTTTCAAACTAAAACCCCCTTAAGATTAATACTTAAAAGTGATCCTAAACATCGAAGTGCTTTTGACGTTCTATTATAAACTGGAATTATAAAGCTGAACTCCATTATACTTGCTCCCCTCAAAGAAGCACGTTCTACTCATTTGATTTAAGTGCTTCCATCACAAATGCACCGTAATTTGTATAGCTTTTAAAATCTTTTTGGAAAATCTGCGGCTCCCAGCTATTGTCAAACCAACAGGCAACCCATCCTATGCCTTTTTCATTCAGGTAATCAATAAATGGCTGTCCATATGTTTGCTTATCTCCAATCAGGTAATACTGTTTGGTTGTGTTTCTGTTTTCATCCATAAAACCCCACTCGGTAATCAAGACGGGGTACTTTTCCGCTATATCGCCAAAGTAATAATCCCAATTGGTATGTATAGGATATATGTGTGAAGCATACACTATGTTGTCTCCATCAATTGGCGATTCCTTCACCCATAATAAGTCTTTGGAATAATCAATTCCTCCCACGATAATAATCTGTTTTGCCCCTTGTTCCCTGATGGTTTCTATTATCTCTGCCGCATTTTTGACCCATTGTCCGGAACTGATGTTTGCCGGTTCATTAAAGATTTCGAAGATGACATTGGGGACTTCTTTAAAGTAATTGGCAACCTGCTTCCAAAATTGCAATGTAAATTCTTTCGCCTCGATATCTATATCAGGCATTTTTTCGCCTGTACTGTCTTCTATATTGCCGATGTAATGCCAGTCTATAATAATATACATGTCTAATTCTCCAGCCCAGGTAATAACAGGGTCCAAATACCTCCAAAGATAATCCTTGTTGTAATAGTAATTTTCCGGATGCACAGGTATTCTTACAACATTTGCCCCCGAATATTTTATTTTTTGAAAAAATCTTTTGTTAAACTTGTTTTTACTATGCAGTTTAACAGGATCAGGCGGCATTAAACCTCTTAATTCGATAACATCTCCGGAAGGTTGTAATATTTTATTGCCCTCCACAAAAAGCATAGGCGGGAAATCATCTAGATTATCATTTTGAAATGAATCCTTTTGTTTAACGGGAAGCATTATCTTCCCGTTTTCAGAAAAATATACTATAGCAACAAGCGCTAATACCAGTAAAACGAACGAAACCAGAATATATAGAAATACCTTTAATATCTTTTTATATAGCACCGGTACTTACCATCCCTTTCACAGGGGTACATCTTTATTTCTCTTTTTAGCTAGATTACGCCTGAAGTCTTCGTTCTCTTTACATGTGTTCCCTCTCAAATTAAGCAGAGGATAAAAGTGTTTTATTAACAAATGTTCAAACCGATCATGTTCTATCATATGGTGTTATTGTCTTCCGTACCAAGTAATCTGTTATACATACCGGATTCCAAAATAAATACTATGCCTGCAATTAACTTGGCGGCTTACAGGTGCCACACGGAGAATATTTCTCTTTTGCAGATTCCAGGTCAATCGGAATTTTGCTTTTGCTCAGATGCCGGCAATCAGCACGGTGGTATTTTGTCCCTGTATTTGTTATATAAACGGTATTTTCTTTTTCCTCTGATTCAGTTGTTGCGACATCAGTTGGAGCGGGCAACGGTGAAGGTGATGGCGTAAGTGTTGGAGCGGTTGTAATGGTTGGCGAAGGTGAGGGGGATTCAACAGCATCTGTTTCTTCCTCAGGTAATTCTGTTTTTTGTTGATTAACTAATTGCTCCAGTTCATTTTTTAATGTGTTATTTTCCTCGGTTAGAATTGATACCTTCGCATTTAAGTCGGCTATTTCTTTATTTAGAGATTCTATTATATCAGCATCGTTAGAACACGCAGAAAAGATCAATATAATCAATATTAGTAAAAATAAAGACAGTTTTCTCAAAAATACCACCACCCTTTTATTCCATTCTATACCAAATTTTGTTGGCATTCAATTACAAAAATTTATTAGCAATAGCTAAAGGGTCAGTGGTATGCATATACTATTTCCTAACGCTTAGAGATATAACTGATATTCTCGAAAAGAGAGAAGAAAGATGTATGAAACATGAAATAAAAATGGGCAGGTAGGGCTGTAAAAGAGGATACCTTGAGCAGCACTTATGTCAGGGATTATTAAATTCCTTGTTCAGTTTTCCGATTGCCTTTTTTTCTATTCTTGAAACATATGAACGTGATATTCCAAGCATATTCGCGATTTCACGCTGTGTTTTGTTCGAACCGTTCGTAAGTCCGTATCTTAATTCGATTATTGTTTTTTCCTTTCCGCGCAAAACATCAGCGATCTTCTTATATAGTTTTTTTATTTGAAATTTTAAGGCCACCTTATCGTCAACACAATCTTCGTCGCATCCAAGGATATCAAGCAGGGAAATTTCATTACCTTCCTTATCGGTGCCGATCGGCTCATGGAGAGAAACCTCATTCTGATATTTTTTTGACGTGCGAAGATACATCAGTATTTCATTATCGATGCATCTGGCGGCATATGTTGCCAATCTTATGCCTTTCCCAGGGTTGAAGCTTGTTATTGCCTTAATTAACCCGATTGTTCCTATTGAAATCATATCGTCGACGTCAATATTGGCGGTACTGTATTTTTTGGCGATATGGGCAACAAGCCTTAAATTTCTCTCAATTAAAATATTTCTAGCCTCTTCATCTCCCTGGTGAAACCGCTCAATATATTTCTGTTCTTCTTCAACGCTTAAGGGGAGGGGAAAGGACTGGGAATTAGTAATATACCCGACGAAATACACAGCGGAAGAAGCCTCCTTAAAAAGCGAGAACAAACCTTCAATAAACATACATTTCACCACCAAGAAAATAAGGGCTGTATATAAGTATATGCATGATGTATAATAGGAGTGCATGTACAATTGATAAGGATATTTGAGGGCACGTTTTATTGGCAGTTGACTTTTATAAATCAAATTTGTTTATGTAAAATTTGCGGTTATATGACCGCTACCCTAAAAAAATTTGTCAAATAAACGTATTTCTATAGTGAAAGTACCAGGTAAGGATGTAATATAAGAACGAGAAGCCCCTCCCGTGATTTAAAGTATATGCCTGTTAGTCGACATTGTGCATGCGAATATTTCATTAACAGGATAATGTAATGGAAAATAAACAACTGGAACAATGGGTTCTGGAGAGTAAGAATGATAAACAAAAACTGAATGATTTGCTTGAAGTTTATAAGCCGTTTATTATGTCGTGTACCCAGAAAATTTCCGGGAGGTTTCTTCGGTACGGTTCGGATGATGAGCTTACGATTGCGATGATGGCTTTTACGAAAGCTGTTGAAAGATATTCACCTGCGCAAGGCGATTTTCTGAATTTCGCCAGGAGTATAATAAGAAGCAGGGTAATCGATTATTACAGGAGCCAGAAAAGGCATTCGGGGAAAATAGTATATCTTCAGCAGCAAGAGGAAGAAATCGATGATTCCGTTGAGGCGCAGGCGTCACTGACAATTTATTCGGAAGAAAAAACACGCGAGGAAAGGATCCTTGAGATAAAAGCACTCAAGGAAAAGCTGGAAACGTACGATATAAATTTTTATGAACTGGAAAATGCGGCACCGAGGAATAAACAAACAAAGCAGGTATGCAAAAAAATTATATCGTACTTGCATACCAACCAGCAGGCCAGGGAGCATATGCTGCATAGCAAGATGCTGCCGCTGTCCCTGATTGAAAAGGAACTTGGCATAAAAAGAAAAAAATTCGAAAGACATAGAAAATATATTATAGCCGTGCTGTTAATAATGTCGGGGGACTACCCGTACTTGGAAGAGTATGTTAAAGGTTTGTAAAACCTGTGGGCGGAGAGCAGGTGTGATCAAATGAAAGGTATTATTGTAGCCAAAAACGATGAAACTTCGGTTCTTTTGCTATCAGATGGAACGTTCAAGACCGTAAAGACCTCCGAAGGTTTTGAGGTTGGCATGGTTTTGTTCGTAAATGATGCGCTGCGGCCGCGAAGCTACTACTGGAAAAAGGTTGCTTATCTGGCTGCATCGGTTGTATTGGTTGCATTTATTGGACTGGGAGCTTTTGCATGGTCAACGCCTGTTAAATTTATAGATATTGATATTAATCCTTCGTTGGAGCTTTCGGTTAACTATTTTGACAGGATAATTTCCGTTAACGCATTGAATGAAGACGGGAAAAAATTGATAGAGTCGGTAAGCGTTCAGGCACGCAGGTATGAAAGCGGAATAGAACTGATGATAAACACGGCACAGAATATGGGATACATAAACGATGAGGAAGATGTATTGATAAGTATATCTTCGTCGGATCCGAAACGAGTTGAAAAGGCACAGAACGATATCAGGGAAAAGGTTTCTCCTTCCGTGGAAATTTTGACTTTTGACACCCAGCAGCGCGAACAGTCCATTCAAAAAGGCATTACTCCCGGGAGGGATAATATAGTCGAAAAGGTTGTTGAAATCGGAACGGACATTGACAAGGAAGAACTTACGCAAAAACCGGTTAAAGAGCTGATGAAAATAATAAAGGAGAACAGAAAAACAGAACAGGAAGAGAAAAAAGAGGATAAGGAAAACAAAAAGGATAATAAGAAAGATAAAAATAAAAATGAAAACAGCGGTAAAACCGTTAATGAAAGCGATAAATCAATAAACCTGGGTATCGAGGATGGCAGCGGCGGCAAGCCGAGTAAAGGAAACGATAAAAAACCAGGCCCGGGTAAGGATAATGAAAACAGTGACAAGCCAGGTAAGGACAATAATAAAAAAGAAAAGCCGGGAAAAGATAATGAAGACAGTGATAAACCCGGTAAAGGAAACGAGAAAAACAATAAACCGGGCAAAGGGAATAATGACAGCGATAAACCCGGCAAAGCAAATGAAAAAAACAATAAGCCGGGTAAAGATAACGAAAACAGTGACAAGCCGGGCAAGGGGGAAGAGAAAAACAAAAAGCCGGGTAAAGAAGATGATAGCATCGACAAGCCCGTTAAAGGCAATGAAACAGTGAAACCGGGAAAAGAGAATAATGACAGTGATAAACCCGGTAAAGGAAACGAAAAAAACAATAAATCGGGAAAAGAGAGTAAAAACAGCGGCAAACCCGACAAAGACGGCAATAAAGCAGAAAAACCGGACTGGGTAAGCAACAGCAGCGGCAAACAGGGCAAAGAAAACGGAAAAACCAAAACGCCGGGCAAAGGGGATGAAAGCGATGACACACCCAGCAATGGCATTAAACTATTGGATCTGTTCAAAGTGGAAAGAAGCAGCAATAAATCCGGCAAAGATAATGATAAAACATTAAAACCGGGCAAAGAGAATGAAAGAGGCAGTAAACCCGGCAGAGAAAAAGACAAAAAAATAACACCGGACATAGAGGGGACAGGGGGGGACAGGGGGACAGGTCCGTTGTCCCAATCTTTGGATTGAGACAGGGAGGATGAGACAGGAGGACAAGTCAGTTGTCCTAATCTTTGTAATAGAGATAGGTTCTTTGCTCCCTTGCTCACCTGTCTCCTTCATGTCTCTCTTGTGACTGGGACGATGTACCTGTCCCCTCGTTCCACAGGACAATGGACTGGGACAATGGACATGTCCCCTCGTCCCAAGCAGGGGGTTCTGATGAAAAAACATGTTATATTTTTTATTACGGCGATTCTGCTTTTCACAGGTTTGACAGCCAATGCCGAAGATGCCGGGGATGAACAGGTTTATCCCGTCCGCGCGAAGGTTATCGAATTGCTCGAAGATTACGGGGAAGAGGAAACATCCCTGGGCGGCGGGTATTATATCGAAAACCAGTATGTTAAGGTAATGATCACCGAAGGGGAACACAGGGGAAAAACGGTTGTTGCCGAACACAGCGCTAACGCTTATTTTTCCGATTACGAGTATTACCGGCTGAAAAAAGGCGACAGGGTTTTTGTAATGTATAATACTGACGAAAGAGGCAGGATTACCGATGCCTATGTTACCGATCTTGTACGTGAAGGATACATCTATTTTCTGTTAATTCTATTTTTCCTGCTGATTCTTATCCTTGGGAAAGGACAGGGTTTTAAAACGATTATAACCCTTATTTTTACCGTGTTTGTTGTAATAAAGGTCCTTATCCCGTTGATACTTAAGGGATTTCCTCCTGTCACAACCGCCGTCGCGCTGTGCAGCGGAATAATTATTTTATGCTTTTTGGTAATAAGCGGCTGGAGAATTAAAACTTTTGCCGCCGCTCTTGGAACGGTTACGGGCGTGATTGCCGCAGGTGCGTTTGCGTTAATTATTGGTTCCGCTGCGCGCCTTACCGGACTTGCGCAGGAAGAGACAATCATGCTAATGAATATACCCCAGGATGTTAGATTTAATTTTCAGGGTTTGCTTTTCGCCGGAATAATAATTGGAGCAATGGGAGCCGTAATGGATGTGGGAATGTCGATTGCGTCGGCTCTCAACGAAATCCGTGAAAACAACCCGGATATTAATTTCAGGCAGCTAATCCGTTCGGGCATGAATGTAGGCAGGGATGTAATGGGAACGATGACAAATACGCTTGTGCTGGCTTATACCGGCGGTGCGCTTAATATAATGATTCTTTTCACGGCATATAAAGTTCCGATAGCGCAGATCATAAACGGAGACTTTATTGCTTCCGAGATAGTAAGGGCGCTTGCGGGGAGCATAGGGCTTGTTTTAACAATTCCGGTGACGACGCTTGTTTCCGCGTGGCTGTATAGTTCCCGCATATATAATAAAATTGAAGGTACTGTGGATTGATTCGCGTCCAGAGGGACGAGTGGAGGGACGAGGGACCTGTCCCCCTGTCTCTCTAGTCTTAACACGGCTTTATTTTCATACAATAAAATTGAACAAGTAATGCGGGGACCGAATGAAAACACATTTGCGGAACATTTTAAAGATTGCGGGTGTTTATGTCGCATCAACAATAGGCGCCGCTTTTGCGTCCGGTCAGGAACTGGTAAAGTTTTTTACCCGCTTTGATTTAAAAGGTTATCCCGGGGTTGTCGCGGCGGGTATTTTATTCTCAATTGCTGCTGTCGCGTCTCTTGATATCGTTTATTTATATAAGGTGAACAGCAGCAGGGAACTGCTTAATATTATCGGGGGCAGGTATTTTGGAAGAATACTTGAGGCGATATCGCTTATTTATACACTCTGCGTGTATATTGTAATGATAGCCGGAGCAGCGGCATTGTGCCGCAGATTGACCGGGTTGCCTTCATATGCGGGAATGATAATGATAACCGTACTATGTACGGTACTGTTATGTTTTGATATAAAAGGCGTTCTTGCGGCGAGTGAGGTATTAACCCCGGTAATGATAACAGGAATGCTTTATATCGGAATCAGGATTTTAATTCGAACGCAGCCTGTTTTCGCTACTCTTGCGGATGGTCGGCACAAAGGGTCCTGGCTCGTTTACGCAGTATTGTACGTATGCTATAACAGTATTTTAAACGTTCTTGTTATCGGAAGCCTCCGCCCTTGGATTACAACGAGAAAAACGGCATATATATCCGGGATAGCGGGAGGCACGGCTCTTCTTGCGGTAATGTTCGTATTAAACCACGTTCTTTTTATAAACTACGGCATTATTCGTGGTTCCGAACTGCCGATGGTGGAACTTTCGGCCGACGCCGGAATGATTAGCTTCATATTCTATTCGCTTATTTTAGCCTTCGCGTTATTTACCACGGCGTTATCTTCGGGTTACTGCTGCGCCGAAAGCCTTGAGCGGATAACAAAAAGGCCAAGATGGGTTCTTAATGTCTGTATCGGGCTTGTTGTAATGCCATTGGCAAAGCAAGGTTTTTCGGTAATGGTAGGGAAAATATATCCGCTGTTTGGATGGATAGGAAGCATCCTTTTCATTCTTTTGGTCTTTCAATGGATTAAAACCCTTTTTTACAGAGCTGTGAAGAGGAAATTAACCGGAGAAAAGTAACGGCCGTAAGATAAGAATTTTAGGATTAAAAAAGAGATCAGGCGGCAGAAAAAGAATCCTGCCGCGAATTCCGGTTTTCGGATTTTAATAGTAGAACCTGATAAATTTTATTGAATATATATCGCAAAGCAGGTAATCATCGGTTTCCGGTTCCTGTATAATGATATAATCCGTTCCGACCTTTATCAGAGTGCCTTCACGATCTACGAACATGTTCGTTCCGAGCAGAAACTCAACTTTTACATACCGCCCAATTTGCGTTAACAGAAAACCTTGCGTAAAATCGGTGCCTGTCAACACCGACTCGCGCACGCCGACACCGCTTGTCATGATTGATGTCCGAGGAGTTGTGCCCGCCTGAAAAGAAGGCATCGTTTGCATCGGTTGGGGCATTGGCGGCTGGAATATACTTGTCGGCTGCATTGGCTGCCGGTAAAGATCGGGTTGCTGGATTCTTTCCTGCTGCCTGAAAAGTTCGGGCTGTTGAATACGTTCCTGCTGCCGGAAAGGTTCAGGCTGTTGAATGCGCTCCTGCTGCCGGTATCCAGTCATGGAAGGAACCGGCATTCTGTTCATTTGGTCTGTCATTTCGGGTGAAGGCTGTTTTTTGACATTGCTGTGTTCAATGTTTTGCATTCTGTTGACTTGATGCGCCGATTCGGGCAATGGCTGCTTTTTGACATTGCCCTGTACATTATGCTCCATTACGCTCATTTGATTTGCCTGTTCAGGTTGTTTTTTGACATTACCCTGAATATTGTATTCAGCCATATAAAAACCTCCAAAATACTTAATACTGCCCGTTTCGCTTATCGATTCAGGTTTCCGCATATAGGGGAGTGGGTGCGTAGAAACAGTGCTGTTGTATCCGATTGAAATAAACGCCGGTTCTTGTCGGGGGGAAATATGTCGAGCATTCGGGCGAAAACGGGTTATAATACCATAAGCATTCACCCGCTCCGCGGTGTTTGTTCCCTGAAAGCGCCCAATCGGCAACTTCATAGTCCTGTTGGCGTGCCGGTATGTTGAAAATATTCTGCGGGTTGGGCTGACCGTACACGGTTTCCATTGCGCAAGTAAACTGGTATGGCTGCAGCAAAACTTTCCTTAAGTTTCCCTGATTAACACGCATGTACTCTCCGTACGGGACATGAACCCGGTTCATTACAACCGTAGCAACGGCCTGCATTCCGTCTAATCCTTCACCTTCGGCTTCACAACGTATCATGCGGGCAAACAATTCTCTTGCCGACAGCACATAACCACCTGCTTCCTGTGATTTATCAAATTCGTTTTACCGCAATTAAAAACGTAGAAAACTGTCGATTATTACTCTTGCGGCATCTGAGCTCTTTCAGCGGCATGTGCGGCTGTTCTTGTTTCATGAACAGTACCGCGCGGATGCTGGGGCGGTGCATAAATAGAGTATAGTTTTAGCGGCTTGTATCCTGTGTTGATAAGATTGTGCCATTTGCCCGCCGGTATAATGAACGCGTAGTCGTCGTATACCCTTCTTTGAAAGTCCAGATTGTTTCTGCTGTCACCCATTTTAACAATGCCCTGGCCTTCTTCTATGCGAATGAATTGATCAAGATCGGGGTGGACCTCCAATCCTATGTCTTCCCCAACGTCGATGCTCATAAGCGTTAGCTGCAAATGATCACCTGTCCACAATGCTAAACGAAAATTATTGTTTATTTTGGCGGCATCCTCGATATCAACAACAAACGGCTGCGGGCCGTAATCCTTCAGTTCTATAGGATTGTGATGCCCATCTTCGCGATAATAGGGGTTATGCCGCACGGGGAACCGGTTCAATAAATAGGGGTTTTGGACAGGCATGTTTATACAGTAATGATGCGGATTAACAATATACGTATCATATTGATTTTCGTCGTTATCATAATACATTGATGTACCGGCGCGGGGATAAGAATATATATTACGCACATTATACATATTGCTCATTCCTTTCGCAGTTTTGTTATATCATAATATGATTTATGTTAAGGAGAAGTGCAATGAAATCGTAAAAGAAAAGCGCAAACAAACTACAAATGCTATTTGAGAAGGTGCCGAATAAGGATGGGTAACGGCCGAATACGATAATAAATTATTTATAAATGTTTTTTAAGCCGTTCTATATCAATAATTTTTATTGCGGACATATGAAAATCAATTATTCCTTCATCTCTCATCCTTGACATTTCCCTGGACAGTGAAGGTCTTGAAACATTAAGGAATTCAGCCAGTTCTTTTCTTTTCATCGGAAGAACGAAAGTATAGCCGCCGAAATCGCTGCACTGATCAATCAAAAATGTTGCAATTTTTCCCCTGATGCTTTTAATTGTCAGATATTCTACCTTTTTATTGAGCACAAGGGCCTCATCCGATATTATTTTCAGCAAATTCCATATTAGTTTTTTATGCCACGGGCATACATTGCCGCACTCACCGACAATCTTATCTCTTTGAAGAAAAATAACGGCGCTGTCTTTTTGGGCTTGAATAGTTGACAGCCACAATGTCTGCCCGGAAAACACAAAAATTTCTCCGAACATGCTTCCTGGTTTCAGTGTTGATATAATTACACGGTTTCCCGAAGCGTNNTTCCCTGCTTACAGTTGCTTCACCGTAACGGAGTATGCCGATACTGTCAAAACTGTTACCTTCCACCACTATATAATCGCCGCGCTTATATGTGTACGTTTTGGGCTTTAAACAGTTCAGCAGATATAACAGTTCCTGATCCGAAATACCAGTAAACAGGGGGGATTTTCTAAGGGCTTGATCAATTTCTTTATGCAACATATATGCCTCTTTCCCAAAAAAACGTAACAACGGATACCGATTTTTATTTTTAATTATAGTATAATTATTTCAATAAAACAAACAGTGTCGGACGCAATATTTGTTATCCGGCAAAAAATTTTCTTGTTATTAAACTATTTACAATAAAGGAAAACCCGTCTTATTTCCGATATTGTACAGTAGTTCATAAAANNTTATTACACGGTATGAAAAGTAAAAAAGAAACAGAGGGGGTATTTTAATATGAACATGTTTTGTTTTCAATGCCAGGAAACAGCAAGGGGCACAGGCTGCACGATCAGGGGCGTCTGCGGGAAACCCGCTGATGTGTCAAGACTCCAGGATTTATTGATTTATTTAATGAAAGGCCTGTCAATATGCAGTTTGGAACTGAAAAAGGCGAACCTGACCGATGAAAGAGCAGATAAATTCATAATTGAAGGGCTTTTTTCAACAGTGACAAATGTGAATTTTGATAAAGAATATTTTATTGAAAAAATAACAGAAGGCATTGAGTTAAGGGAGCAAATCAAAAGCCGTCTTCGTGAAAACGGAATACAAATAGATGATAAGCTTCATGACGCTGCGTTATTTCAGTGCGAAAGTACGGAAGAAATGTTCCAAAAGGCTGAAAGCGTCGGTATCCTAAGTACAGGTGATGAGGATATCAGATCTTTAAAAGAGCTTATAATATACGGGTTAAAAGGTATGGCGGCATATACCGATCATGCCTGTATCCTCGGTTTTCGCAGTGAAGAGATAAACGAATTTATGCAGAAAGCGCTGGCGGCAACTCTTGACGACAGCCTTACCGCCGACGACCTTACGGCTCTGGTATTAGAAACGGGTAAATACGGCGTTGAAGCAATGGCGCTTCTGGATAAAGCAAATACGACTTCATACGGGAATCCCGAAATTACGAAAGTCAGCATAGGAGTCAGGAATAACCCGGGCATACTGATCAGCGGCCACGATCTTAAGGATATGGAAGAACTGCTGAAACAGACCGAGGGAACGGGCGTGGATGTCTATACCCACGGGGAAATGCTCCCGGCTAATTATTACCCGGCTTTCAAGAAATACGGGCATTTCGTGGGGAATTACGGCAATGCTTGGTGGAAACAGGATAAGGAATTCGAAAGCTTCAACGGCCCGGTTCTTATGACTACCAATTGCCTTATACCTCCGAAGGACAGCTATAAAGACAGAGTTTATACTACAGGTGTAGTAGGTTTTCCCGGCCTTAAACATATCCCGGAAGGAAAAGACGGGAAAAAGGACTTCAGCGCGATTATTGAGCACGCTAAAAAATGCCCTCCGCCCGCGGAGCTCGAGAATGGAGAAATAGTCGGAGGATTTGCCCATAATACGGTAATAGGCCTTGCCGATAAGGTTACGGAAGCCGTTAAATCCGGAAAAATAAAGAAGTTCTTTGTGATGGCGGGCTGTGACGGAAGGATGAAAAGCAGGGAATACTATACCGAATTTGCCGGAAAACTTCCCTCCGATACGGTAATACTAACGGCAGGGTGCGCGAAATACCGTTACAATAAGCTGAATTTGGGCGACATTGACGGCATACCAAGAGTTTTAGATGCCGGGCAGTGCAACGATTCATATTCGCTTGCGGTTATTGCGCTGAAGCTTAAAGAAGCATTTGGCCTTGATGACGTAAACAAGCTTCCTGTTGCGTTCAATATAGCATGGTATGAGCAAAAAGCGGTAGTTGTTCTTCTTGCGCTCCTGTACCTCGGTTTTAAGAATATTCATCTGGGCCCGACACTTCCGGCGTTCCTGTCAGCGAATGTCGCCAGGGTCCTGGTTGACAAGTTCAGCATAGGCAGCATAACAAACGCCGATGACGATATTAAAATGTTTATGCCGTAACCGCCTGCAGCAAAGAGTTAACGCGATTTTTCAAGGTTTACGATTGTAACCTTATCGTTAAGTTGTTCTTCACCGACTATTTTATAGCCTATTTTCTGATAGAGATACAGATTTTTAGTACTGTGTTTCCCGGTGAAAAGAGCGTACTTTGTGCAGTGGGCGAACCGTTTTTCAATTTCCTGCATCAATAGTTTGCCGATACCCCTGTTTTGGTAATCGGGATGCACATAAAGTCTGCCGATATGGCAGACTCCTTCTTTTTCATAGGCTCTTACCGAACCGACGATATTATCATTTTCATCAACGGCTTTAAGCATTTCCATATTTGAAAAATCTTCGCATATGCTTTCGTAAGTTTGTGTCAGCGGAGGTATTGTATAGTCATTGCAAAGCTCAGCTTCGCTTTGATATGCCAGCTTCTGCAAGTCCAGCAAAGCCTTCAGGTCTTCCTGTACGGAACATTCAATGTGCATATCATTTCACTCCTTTTTATATAAATATTAAAAACTGCGGCTTAAAAACCAATAAGCCGCAGTTCTAAAGCAACAAATCAAACAGAAAAAGGCCGTATCAGAATTCGTTATATCCTTCTTTTACTTCAATATTATATTCACCGTTCGAAAATGCTTCACTCATCGCCGTCCTATATTTATCGGTTTTATATTCAAACGTGATGTTTTCACGCTGTGATTCAAAAGTGTTATAAATATCATCAAGCTTCATTACATGAAAACCGTAATCGGATCTTATAATTCCGGTATCCCCCGGATTATGAGAAAAAGCCCATTCCTCAAATTCAGGGACAAACTGACCGTTTTGCCTGACCTCGTATATGCCGCCCGTGTTTTTTGAACCGTCATCTTCGCTGAACTCCATTGCGAGTGCGGCAAAATCTTCCCCACCGTTAACCTTGTCAAGTATCTCCTGGGCCATTTTTCTTTTTTCATCTTCAACATCTTTTTCTGCGTCCTTATCGCATTTTATTAAAATATGCCTTACACTGGCATAATCGATAAAATTCTTGTTTTCTTCGTAAAAGGCTACAAGCTCCGCTTCATCCGCCGTCATGTCGTTAATTACTTGTTCCCTGTATTTTTGCGCGATATAACTATCCTTAAATATCGACTTAAATTTATTTAAACCGATACCAAANNTATGTTGTTATCGCTGGCGCTTTTGACTATATTTTCTTCCATGGTTTTCCACTGCTCGTTTAGTTCGCTGTTATCCACGGAAAAACCGCTTTTTTTAGCTTCCTGCAAAAGATACTCCGTTTCGACCGCCTGGCTCAAGGACAATTGTTTAGCATAATTGATTAACGCTTCCTGATCGGTAGTCTGCCCGCCTAAAGGCAATAAATAACTGAGATTCTGGTAATAATAAAATTTGAACTCGTCTGCGGTTATTTTCCCGTTATTGACTATAGCTACATCTTTCGGCATTACAAGATACACAATAGCTACCACAATAATAACGGCAATAACCGAAACTACGGCAATGAATATTTTCATATCGGTAGTCAATTTCTTTTTTTCGTTATCGTTTTTCAAAATTAAAACCTCCGCTCATTAATATAGAATAAACAATAAATCAATTTGTTCGAAATCTCACCGCGCAGCGTTCCATGCTGCAGGTTATTATAATTATATACTCATTTTGTGTTGAATGCCAGCATAATAAGATTTTTTACATTCTGTTCATAAAGTAGATAATTTGGAAATGAAACAGCCGAAGCAGGACTCGCGTGAATTATATTCCAAACTATCTTTTGAATTATTGTACAATAGTTCCTTGCTGGGCAATAACCCGCGAATTCATGCTGTAACCAGCGGGTGGTTAACGGGGCGAAGCAGGACCCGCGGTAACAGTACTATAAATCTATGGTCGTGATAACCGTCAAATTATTGTGAAGCTGAAGTATTGAAGCTGGAACTGATGGAGTTATCGGCCCGAACAGGGCTTTTTTCAATATTTCCTTTTTGTCTTCGCCGCTGGCCAGCAATATAATTCTTTTTGCCTTCATAATTGTGCCTATACCCATTGTAATGGCCTTTTTCGGGACTTCGTCAATACTGTTGAAAAACCTTGAGTTCGCTTTTATAGTGCTTTCACCTAAATCTACACAATGGGTTTCTTTAGGAAATGAATCGCCGGGCTCATTGAAACCAATATGCCCGTTATGGCCTATACCAAGCAGTTGAAGGTCAATACCGCCTAAAGACGATATAAGCTGTTCGTAGCGGCGGCATTCCTCGTCGATATTATCAGCCCTGCCGTTGGGCACATGCGTATTGCGTATATCAATATTAATCTTTTCAAACAGGTGTTTATTCATAAAGTACCTGTAACTTTGCTCATCGTTTGCATCAAGTCCGTAATACTCGTCAAGATTTACTGTTTTAACATTTGTAAAATCGACATCTCCATTTTCGCAATATTCGGCCAGAAGCTCATATGTACCGACAGGAGTTGAACCAGTTGCGAGACCCAGAACCGACGCAGGGTTTGTAATAACCTGTGCGGTAATGATATTGGCCGCCTTTTTACTCATATTGCGGTATGTTTTTACCTTGTGGATTACCATAATATATTCCTCTTTCCTTTTTATGTATATAATTAGCTCTATAATTTATTATCAACCATTTTTGCTATATATTCAAGTAGGTTTTGCATTTTTCCATACCAAGATCTCTGTTTTCCTCCCCTGGGGGAGGAACGATATTCACTACACAGTGACGAACATGGATAGGATTTACAAAAGCGGCAATAACGTCTGCAGCGTAAGTTGCCGCAAAGACGCATAGCAGTGGGGGTGGAATTTACTTTTTCAAATAATTATAGATCAAAAAATGGATTATTTGTAATTCTTAGAGTAAAATTTTCGTAGGCAAAACAAAAAAATAAGGGAAGAAAGTCGAAACCCTCTT
>LFRV01000072.1:0-276 GCA_001512485.1 Clostridiales bacterium DTU069
TATTTTAATAGGCGTTTTAGGTTTATTCATTATATATATGCTGGTTACAATGTTTACCGGCAGGAAAGGAAATGAACCGCCGACAATACTTAACCACAGTATATATATTGTACGAAGCAACAGCATGAGCCCTACATTTAAGACAGGCAGCCTTTTGATTACAAAGAAGGTTGACGGCCAGACAATCAATGTAGATGACATAATTACATATAGGAAAAAGAATGATACACTGTCCACTACGCACAGGGTAGTGGAAATTATTGAAGAAGACAACAC
>LFRV01000072.1:408-8471 GCA_001512485.1 Clostridiales bacterium DTU069
CTGGTAATCGTAATACCCGCGCTAATCATCATGATAACGCAGATTATACAACTGTTAAGATATAAAAAAGAGAATAAGCCGGAAACGCCGAAGGAAGATTTAAATACCGGGGAAGACATGAATGCCGGGGCATAATGGCTTCGTTTGGCAAAAGGAGGTTTCTATGAAAAAGTCTATATACATAGTGCTTTTGGTAATATCAATAATAATTCTGCTGAGCGGGTTGACAATGTCATACTTTCATGACAAGTCAGATAAAATACAGATACCTTTTACAACAGGCACTTTTAAAGTGAAAATTACCGAATCCCCTATTAACCAGGAAGGCTGGAAACCGGGCGTGGATAACGCAATACCGCTTGTATGGTCATTTAAAAACGTCGGTTCGCAGCAGGCAAAGATAAGAGTGAAGCTGGAAGGCGAGTGGAATGGCAATTATGGAACACTTAACGATCAAGCGGTTGGATGGGATATAATGGATAAATATGACTTAGACTGGGAAGATGGTGTTTACTACGTATATGACGGACCAGTTGATAAGAATGAGAAAGTCAGCATTGGCTTTGATGTATACCTTGATATAGGATTAGATACTGAAAACTGTGATGCGTACAGCGGGGCCAATTATGAAATAACACTGACTTTGGATGCAATCCAGGCTGACGGTAGTTGGGAATAAAGATGGTTCTCATCAATACGAAAAAGGAGGTGAATGTGTGAAAAGAAGGATTATAGTTTCCGTATTTACCATAGTTGTGGCAGCCGCCGTGATAGCCGGAGGAACAATGGCCTGGTTTACCGCTAAAGCAGAACCATCAGAAACGGTATTCACGGCAGGAACGGTAACCATAGAAGCGGGAGAGACTATAGATTTTGACGAAGAAGATGACTACTATGATTGGTATAACGAAGATGAAGTAAAACCATTAAGGGTCGTTGACTACAAATGGATACAGCCTATACAAGAAGCCAGAACTAACCCCAATGCGGTTTTAGAACTGGAAACAGAAAGGTCTGACAGTAATTTTTTCAGCCTCGGGTTTGGCGGTTATGTTACTGTAGAGTTTGACGGAATTTTAGTACCGGGCGAAACAAAAATCATTGTTTATGAAGAAACCTGGAAACCCAGCGTAACTTACCCCCGTGAAAGCGCCATTGTGTCTCTCAGCATGGACGGTGAGAATTGGGTCACCATAGAAGATGAGTTGCATAACCAAAAAGACCATAACAAAGATCAGAAAAGAAATGAAATAAAAATTCCTAAAAACATTGGGCTGGAATACGCCAGGTACATTAAAATAAAGGATACGACCAAGCCGGATGACTTCCGAAATAAAAGTGATGGTGACGGGTTTGACGTAAATTATATCTGCATAAAAGGATACTACCGCGACAAAAACATGAACTGGAACCCGGGCGATATAAGCAAAAAGACTTTTAAAATAGTAAATACGGGAACTAAAGATATACACTTAAGAGGAAAATTCTCCGGTAGCTGGTATGAATATGACACGTCAGCGCATCGTTGGAAAGAATGGACGCCTAATCCGGATGATGGTGTGGTAACAATCAGCCTCAACGATCCCGATTGGATGGAAAAAGATGGATGGTACTACTATACAGGCTCAATAGACGGAACATACCCCGATAAAGAACCTGCTTCAGTCACATTAGACATCGAAGTCAAACTAGATGGAAAAGACACCGGCAACCAGTACCAGGGAAAACGATATATACTAAAGGGTTCATTTGAGGCTATTCAAGCTTCAAACGGAGCAAGCAAGGCAGCTAAATGGGCATACATACCCGGCAGCGAAACACAGGAATAGAATGATAAATTTAAATTGTTGTTAAGGGCAAACCTATCGTGAGGTAGGGACGCAAAGCCATAGGGCCTTGAGATCAAGGCAGCCTGGTTGCCAATAATCATAAAAACAACAATAATCAAAAATCAAAAAATTTAAAGGAGTGTGTTTATTAATGAAAAAGAAATTGTTAATTATGATGTTGGCACTAACAGTATCCGTTGCGTTAATCGCAGGCGCGACAATGGCATGGTTCACCGCTGAAGATGAAACAAAAGACGCGGTATTCAAGACAGGGACCGTAGAAATCAAAGCTAAAGGCGCAAAACCTCTTGGCGAAAAAGGTATTAAAAATGTTAACCCTGGAGATTGCTACATACTTGAATACAACATTAAAAATACCGGATCAAAGCAAATTGAATTACGATCAATATTTAATACCGCTTGGGAAGACAATTTAAGCCGAAAGAACATCTTTATAGTACCTCATAAGGATTCGGATTGGGTATTATATCAGCCTGATGATGCACAAGGTCCTGGTAAGAAAATCTATGCATATTATATGGGCGGCCCGGTAGATCCGGAAGAAAGCGTAAAGTTGAACCTAGTTGTATATTTTGACGGTGCACTCACCGGTAATAATTATCAGGGGAAAGAATTCACAGTCAGTGGCGATGTTGAAGCAGTCCAGGCCACTAACGGCGCTCCTTCAGCAGTATGGGGAGACGGCTGGAATGCCGTAAACGGTACTGAATATTCCTTTGACTATACGGGCTGGCAGCTGAACGAATTAGATCCGGAAGACATCGCATGCTACAATGCCAACCTGGGCGAACAGGAAGAACCTGAAGAGCCCGAAGAGCCCGAAGAACCCGAAGAGCCGGAAATAGCTGTTGTTGATGATTTCTCGTTTACCTATTTATTTAAAAAAGTAGGTCAAGGATGGGGTGCTCCATATAAAATAGTTGAAGGTCAAATCTCTAATGCAAAGGATGAAGAAGAAAATCTGGTTTCAGGTGAGAAAGAGATTACTGTAAATCTGTATAGCGGTTCCAATCTGCTTCAATCAAAAACAACGACTGTAGAGCTTGTCGATGGCGCTGATGGCTATTCAATTGAGTTTGATAATCAAATTAATTATTGGACGACATATGTTAAAATAATAATTGACGAAACAGAAATTCTAGGTCAACGTGTTATTAATTGAGTGAATGTAATTTTAGAGAGGATGTTGTCCTTTGGAAAAGAAAACCGGATATTGTATAAAATCCATATTAATAACATTTGTTTTCCTGGCAGCCTTTTGCGTAACGGGTATCAACCCTGCATATGCAATTGAGGTGGAAGGCGCTCATACGGGTCTTACGGTAAGCGTATCCGAAACCCTGATGCCCACGGACAACCTCGTGCCGGGAGATACAAAAAGCTCAACGATGAAGATTTCGTTCGTACCTGAAAGCGGCATAGAAGCATCCTCTCTTCCTGTCTATCTGAAAGCTGAAATATCCGAAAAGACTCTGGGCAAAGGCGGAGGGGATTTGGACGACAAGCTTGAACTGACAATTACCCACGAAAACGGAACGGTACTGTATAAAGGGTCAATAAGCGGTTTAAGCAGCGTTGTAGAGGTAGGGAGAGTAGAAAAAAACGATTCAATTGATCTTACCTTTACGGTGCACCTGCCGGGCGAGGAAACAGACAACGCTTACCAGGCAGCGTCGCTCAAAGTGAAATGGATTGTCATAACAAACTATACCCGGCCGTCACGGCCAAGTCCAAGGCCGGGGCCGCCCAGACCGCCGGCTGAACCAACAACCACGGTAATAACCATTGTACCAACCGAGCCGCCTGTCGAGCCGACACCGACAGAACCGCCGGAAGAGGTTGAAGTGGAAGATGAACCGATTCCTGGAGGCGTACCGCAGGAGCCTGCGGAAGAAGATAAACCGGATGAACCGGAACCTGATATAGTCATAATTGAAGATGAGATTGTTCCGACAGGGCTTCCGAAAACCGGTGAATTTCCGCCGATTCTGTACTACGGCCTGGGCGCAGGGTTTATATACGCCGGTTACAGGTTAAGCAAAAAGAAAGAGAAAGACGATAAGTAAAGCAAAAGGCCGCAGGGATAACCCTCCGGCCTTTTAAATATGATCACCCGGGAGGACCATAGATGAAAATCAAACTTCTGCCGCTAATATTGATAATAATTGGTGTATTGATAATAGCCTATCCGATTGCTGACAGGATATATTCCAGATTAATTGAACAAAAACTGATGCGTGAGTGGGAAGAGAGAATGAGGAATCAGCAAAACAATGATGCTGGTGACGAATCCGATGAGGTAACTTCCTATCTTAACCTTGGTGAGGTTTTTTCACAGTTATCCGAAGAAGAACAATCAGGGGAAACGGATGAAGCACCGGCGAAAAACTTTGTTACCCTCGGGGTACTGAAAATAGATAAAATAAAACTCAGCATCCCCGTACTGGAAGGTTCCACTCCCGAAGTTTTAAAAGTAGGGGCCGGGACGCTGGAAGGGACATCAAAAATCGGGGCAATCGGAGGAAACACCGGAATAACGGCTCACAGGAGCTATACGTATGGAAAGCAGTTCAACAGGCTTAATGAAATGGAAGAAGGAGATACATTCAACATTACCACGCAGCAGGCCGTATACCATTATGAGGTTTTCAATAAAATTATAGTCGAACCGACTGACGTATCCTTTCTTAAAAAAAACAGGGAAGAGAGCATTACATCCCTTATAACATGCCACCCGATATATATAGCGTCCCACAGGCTTATAGTGCAGGGAAGGTTATATCAGGCGGAAAAACTGCCGGGTAATTAAGAGTCTGATTCAGCAGGATTAATTATGGGAAAAACCAGGCCGCAGGAAACCCCTCCGGCCTTTTAAAATTTTTTATTTTCGTACTATGAATATGTGTTATAATGGTTGTAAAAGTTTTTACGTAAAAATAATCGTTTAAGGAAGGTTAGCAGAATGGTAGATATTGTCGAGGTAAAAAACAGGAAACAGCTGAAAGAGTTTATCTATTTCCCTTTCAAACTTTATGAAGATAACCCATACTGGGTACCACCGATTATTATGGATGAATACAATACGCTCGACAGGCGTAAAAACCCCGCATTTGAGTATTGTGACGCGAAATACTGGCTGGCCTACAAGAACGGTGAGCTTGTAGGGAGGATAGCAGGGATACAGAACCATGCTTATGTTGAAAAGTGGGATAATAAATATACCCGTTTTGGATGGATTGATTTTATTGATGATACGGAAGTGTCAAAAGCCCTTCTTGAAACAGTTGAAAAGTGGGCGGCAGAGCAGGGGATGGAGGCTGTGCATGGTCCGCTTGGTTTTTGTGATTTAGACAAGCAGGGAATGCTTGTAGAGGGTTTCGAGGAAATGGGCTCCATTATAACATACTACCACCATCCATATTATAAAGAGCATATGAAGCTTCATGGTTATAAAAAGGATGTTGACTGGTTTGAATTTGAAATTGATCTTAATAAATTAAGCCAGAATGATGAGGAACGCATCAGCAGGGTTTCCGAAAGAGCACTTGAAAAAGAAGGCCTTTCAATATTACACATTAAAAACCGCAATGATTTCAAACCGTATTTTTCAGAAATTTTTGAAGTGCTCGATATAGCGTTTAAGGATTTATACGGTGTTGTAGAGCTTACAGACAAGCAGGTAAAAGCGTATATTGAACAGTATTTCTCATTTGCGAACCCGGATTATATATGCCTTATAGTAGATAAAAACAAGCGTCTTGCGGGTTTTGGCATTTGTTTTCCTTCATTTGCCAAAACCGTAAAGAAGCATGGGGGAAAGCTGTTCCCGTTCGGATTTATTGATATTCTTAAGGATATAAAAAAGAATGATACGCTAGATTTATACCTTGTCGGAGTAAGGCCGGAATATAAAAAAGTCGGTGTTCCTGCGGCAATGGTTAATTACTGTCTTAAAAACGCGCTTAAAAACGGCATAAAAAAGGCAATAGCATCGCCGCAGCTTGAAAACAACCATGCAGTGCATTCATTATGGCGGTTTTTCGACGCCCGGCTGCATCGGAGAAGAAGATGCTTTTTAAAGAAAATTAAAAAGTAATCTTTCCGATTTCAGTTTGTTTCATGAAGGATATCGTTAATGGATTTATATCTGAATAACCGTAAACCGCGGAGGGGATATGGTTAATGTTTTCATATAAAAATTTCCCAGATTCAACGAAATAATAATTTCATTGAATGTAGTGGAGGCCAAATACGCTAAAAACCTTGATTTAATAAATCTATTCATATATTATTAAATTGTAATCAATAAATTAATTTATTTATTGCAATTTCAATATTGCAATTTGTAAGTTGAGGTTTTTACATATGATAAAAAATATAAATGATAAAAATATTCCTTCATTTTTGAAAGACTATCTTAATTATATGCAAACGATTAAAGGTAAATCTACAAATACCGTACTTGTTTATTTCTATGATCTGCGCGTTTTTTTGCGTTTTTTAAAATTGCACAAGAATACAATTCCTAAATCAGCTGAATTCGAAAAAATTGATATCTCAGATATTGATATCTCGCTTATCAAAACTGTTACGTTAAGCGATTTATATGCTTATATGTCATTTGTAAGCAATCAGCGCTCAAATTCAGCTTATGCAAGAGCACGAAAAGTCGCAAGTCTTAAATCTTTTTTTAACTATCTTACCCATAAGGCTAAATTAATAGATAAAAATCCGGCTTCTGAGCTTGAATCACCAAAAATTGTAAAAAGACTTCCAAGATATCTGAATATTGATGAAAGCAAGCAACTTCTTACTTCTGTAGAAGGCGAACACAGCGCCAGGGATTATGCTATCCTTACTTTATTCCTTAACTGCGGAATACGTTTATCCGAACTTGTAGGTATAAATTTAAACAGCATTAGAAATAATACACTAACAGTGATTGGTAAAGGCGACAAAGAACGGATTATACCATTGAATTCAGCCTGTATTGCCGCCATTGATGCATACCGCAAGGTACGGCCCGTTGATGGCGTTAAGGACAAAAAAGCGCTGTTTTTAAGCGAAAGGAAGCAGCGTATAAGTAAGGCAACTGTACAACACCTTGTTAAAAAATATATTGTTTCCGCAGGTCTTGATCCAAGAAAATATTCAACCCATAAGTTAAGGCATACCGCCGCAACACTGATGTACAAATATGGACATGTCGATATCAGGGCTCTTCAGGAGCTTTTAGGCCATGAAAGCATTTCAACAACGGAAATTTATACTCATCTTGATACGCAGCAATTAAAAAATGCCGTAGAAAGCAATCCGCTGTCAAATTTTAAAGCGTCTGATTAAAAAACTTTTGATTCAGTCTTTCCGGTTCTCTTCATCGTGAATTTCTTTAACTAAATTTATGCTTTAGAGGTTTCTTTTTAACGATTTTTTCTTTTATCAACTCATAGCACAGCTTTTGGTTCTGCTGTTCAAACAAAGCCCGGGGATTTCCGGTATAGTTCACAACTCTGGCGTTTTCAAAGATTTCTCGTGTATTGTAATAGGTGCTCTCCTCGTTTTCAATCTTTTCGGAATGAAATGCGAAAAGAAACCGAAAGCTGTCAATGTATTTATCTAAATCGAAGGCAGACTCAATATTATATGACCGCCACACCTCTCCCCTTTTTACATCATTAACTTCATTAGACCACACTTATTACAATATAACGCATTGCGGAATTTGTCTCGGAAAGCAAAACGGAGCTTTTTTTTAAAAAGCTCCGAAAAATCAAAAAATCCTGAACATTACATTAACAATTGATCTTCTTATATATCGTATTTGCGGGGATCGAGTTTATCGCATTCTCCGATCATTTCTTCCGTGAATTCATCGGCATCTTCAGGCAGTTTGTCTACTGTTTCGGCCAGGTTTTCGAGCCACATTTGTTCTTTGTCATCCAATAACAGCATACCGTTATCATATGCCTTTTGCATATGGAATAAGGCAAGCGAAGCAGCTTTTTTTGAACGATTGTAGTAGCCTTCAGTTTTGACAAGCTCCTTCGATATTTCCAATACAACATCAGGACGCAGCACATATGCCTGCGGATCGAGCGAACTGTCGCTGTCGGCGTGGATATCACGCAGCAGCAGCGCTGATTCGTGTCCTTTCGCTGTTGCAGTGTTCATCAGGCGGCAGTCGTAAACTAATTGTTCAAAAGAAACTACAGG
>LFRV01000072.1:8516-11111 GCA_001512485.1 Clostridiales bacterium DTU069
ACACCTTCGTACCCGCAATCCTTGTGCGGACCTTTTGCCCCGCATTCAATGGCAACCAAACTGCGAACGGCGCTTATAACGCGAACTGCTGCGGCAAAGACGCGAGGTATATACTTTTTGTCCGCAAGTACCATCGCCGTATTCGCAAAGCCGCAGGCAGTGTCTCCGGAGGCAATAGATCCGGTACGCTCCGCTATCTTTACAATTTCGCTCCATAAATGCTCCATATCTTTACATCCGAGTATGGACAGCGCAAAAATGGACTTTTTAATATCACAATACATAACGGCTTCGTCATGAACTTCTTTTCCGCCGACTGATTCGATAGCTAAAAAATTGGCTCCTGCCTTCGCGCATCCTTCGAAAGTCTCAAGGATGGCATTCCAATGCCGGCCATGCCACATATGCTCAAGGTCGCTGCCTTCGCGTATATCATTCGGTGTGGCTCGAACAGCACCTTTTACTCCATACCTAACTTCATACTCTTTAATGATATCGACTACCGTTTTGCATACTTCTATCCCCCATTTAGGATTAAATGTCATGGGAGGCAGAGTTTCGATCTCAGTAACAAAACCGGGAACATAAAGTTCTTTTGCCCGTTCGCAAATCCCGGTTATGATATCCTTATAGTTTTGGATTACCTCCGCCATGCTGTCCTGAGTAATTGACATCGGCGGCAGCGTAAAGTTTATTTCGGGATATATGGTCCCGCCTCCTATAATCATATTGTTCTTTAATACTACCGGATGAAGCGACTTTCCGTATATGAAATCATCCGGATTTTCGTATGCGGTTTTTGTGAAAGCCTGTCTTACCATACCCATAAAAATCACCCTAACTTATATTTTATTGTATTTTCTAATCATATTATAAAAATGAAAAAAGACAGAATCTTGCAATATTTTGAAATTTTTATTAATATATTACTTTATTTTATTGTCTAAGAGAGTTTTAATCAAAAATACCCTGTAATTGTTCTGGGATACAGTATGCGGTCCGGCTATTTTAGAAGGAAATGTTTGTTGAGTAAAAGAGCTCCGATAAAATAGCGTATATCAACATTCTTAAGCTGCATAACCAATTAGTTATATCAAAAAAAGCCCTCACCCTGAATATAAAATATTCCGGGACGAGAGCTATGTTATAAATAAAACTATTCCTGCCTTGTTTTATCTTAGTATTTAATAAATTTATTACCTGGAATACCACAAATACTGCATTTTTCCGGTACTAATTTTTCAATATTTCCGCAGACCGGGCAGAGATAATAGAACACTTCTTCTGTCTTATCAAGGTTCTCTAACGCTTCTTTATAAAGTTTGGCATGAACCTCCTCCGCTTTCATAGCAAAAGTAAATGCCATAACAGCAGCTTTGTTTCCCGCGGCTTCGGCTTCCTTTACAAATGGAGGATACATCTCTTTATATTCATAGGTTTCGCCTTCAATACCATCTCTCAGGTTATCAGCAGTTGAGCCGATTTTCCCTGCTACCTCAAATTGTTTTAATGCATGTAAGGTTTCAGCATCAGCTGCCGCTCGGAACAACTTAGCAGCATTAAGCTTTCCTTCCTGTTCAGCTTTTTTAGCATAGGCTAAATACTTTCTGTTAGCCTGTGATTCTCCGGCAAATGCCGCCATTAGGTTATTAAGTGTTTTATTTTCACCCATTGATTCTTCCTCCTCATTATTACTTAAAGATTTTATTAGTTTTTCCACTGCTTCTTTGGGTAACCCTTCCGGACTTTTCTCAAGCAATGATATCAAAAAATCCTTAGTATTTTGGCTTTGCGGAAGCATATACCCTGCTTCACGGATGATGTCTTCAGCCATAATACGGTTTGATTTTTCTATAGCTTTCGCCAATTTACCCGGTAAACCGGCGGCTATGTTTTCCTGTTCAGATTTACTGCGTAAAAGAGTATTCATCACGCTGACAACTGATTCGGTTTTAGTCTGCTGAGGCGGATACTCAAACGGTACCATAGAAATCGCACCGGATGGACAGGCATCAGCACAATCTCCGCAGCCCATACATTTTGAAACATCAATTATGCTATTTTCAGTGTCTGTTGCTCCCGTAGGGCAAACATAAAGACACAAGCAATCTTTGGTACACAAACGTATATTTCTTACTGCATATTTTTTTGACATTCTTATTACCTCTCTTCAATCTTTTCAAATTTCCAATTCGGTACTTTGCAGACGGGGCAAACTTCCGGCAGCTTATCCCCTATGTAGACAAAGCCGCATATGGTGCAAACATAAACACTCGTATTTTCAAGCATAGCTTCTCCGTCTTTCTGATATTTTGTCAAAAGCGACTTTAAAATACGAGTAACCTTTTCACTCCAGGTAAGGGCACGAAGTGCGCCTCGATCCTTCGCATCAGCCGCTGCGGCATTTGCATTTGGGAAACCTTCCTGTAGGTCTTTTTCAATAAGGTCAAGCAGCCTGTTAAAATTCGGATCCTCAGAAGGTGCTGATACCGATTTGAAATAGTCGGCCAGTTCATTAAATAAAGCGGCTTCTTCCGGTTTATACTGCTTTTCACAACCACGGGCAAGATTTGTGCAAAGCGCACTGATTTCCAA
>LFRV01000056.1 GCA_001512485.1 Clostridiales bacterium DTU069
GCACTTTCCCTGGGACGCAAGCTGATTGATTATTGTATAGATTTCATATTTTGCTCCTACGTCAATTCCGCGCGTAGGTTCATCTAAAAACAATACATCCGGTTCGGAAAAAATCCATTTGCTCAGCACAACCTTCTGCTGGTTGCCTCCCGACAGATTTCCTGTTTTCTGGTAGATTCCCGACGACTTTATATTCAATTTCCTTCTTTGTTCCTCCGCGGCCTTAACCTCAAGGGCTTCGTTAATAACGGAATTTTTGCTCACCTTGTCGAGGCGCGGCAGCGTGATATTTCTCCTTATATCATCTATAAGTATCAGGCCCGCTGTTTTCCTGTCCTCGGTAGCATATGCAATCCCTGCGTTTATCGCTTCATGCACGGATTTCAGTGCGAGCTTCTTCCCGTCTTTCAGGATTGTGCCGCTGATTTTTTTTCCGTATGCTCTTCCGAACAAACTCATGACAAGTTCCGTCCTGCCTGCTCCCATGAGCCCGGCAATACCTACGACTTCACCTTTGCGTACATTAAAGCTCACATGTTTGATACGCATTCTTTCATCGTCAAGAGGATCATAAACTACCCAATCCTTTACCTCAAACCCGATCTCGCCTATATGCACCTTTTCTTTTGGAGGGAAACGATTCACAAGCTCTCTTCCGACCATCCCTTTAATTATCCTGTTTTCCGAAAATTCATCGACTCCCTTTACGAGCGTTTCAATTATCGAGCCATCGCGAATTATCGTAATTTGATCGGCTATCCGCGTGACTTCGTGAATTTTATGCGAAATAATAATACATGTAAGGCCTTGTTGGTTCAATTCGAGCAGGAGATTCAGCAGGTTGTCGGAATCCCTGTCATTTAAGGCGGCGGTGGGTTCATCGAGAATCAAAAGCCTTACATCTTTTGACAGCGCTTTTGCTATTTCAACAAGCTGCTGCTTTCCAACACCGATATCCATAACAAGCGTGTTGTGTTTTTCCTTTAAACCGACTTTTGCCATAAGCTTCTTTGCTTCCTGATTTGTGCGATCCCAATTAATAATGCCGTATTTCGATCGCTCATTGCATAGAAATATGTTTTCGGCGACTGTCATATAGGGATTCAGCGCCAATTCCTGGTGTATGATGGCAATCCCCGCTTTCTCGCTGTCCCGGACATTTTTGAATTCGCATTTTTTCCCCTCAAAGAAAACATCCCCCGAATAAGTACCATAGGGGTGAATACCACTAAGTACATTCATCAAGGTGGATTTACCGGCTCCATTCTCCCCGACGAGCGCATGTATTTCTCCTTTTCTCACCTGAAGATTCACATTGTCCAGCGCTTTTACGCCTGGGAAAACTTTTGTAATGTTTTTCATATCAAGAATAATCTCGGACATATTTTTCTCCTCATATTTTAAAAATAAGGATATCGAGTATCTGAGAAGATGCTGCAACAGGGCGGCAAAGCGCCCCGTTACAGCATCCGTGGTTATATTATTTCAACTGGTCTTCCGTATAGTATCCGGAATCAATCAATAATTCCTTGTAATTGTTCGCATCGGCGAATACGGGCTCACACAAATATGAAGGAACAACTTTTATGCCGTTATCGTATGTTTTCGTGTCGTTGATCTCGGGCTCGGTTCCCTTCATGATTGCGTCCACCATTCCGACAACTTTTGCGGCCAGCGTTCTTGTATCCTTAAATACGGACATTGACTGTTCACCCGCGATTAAATGTTTCACATTCGTAACGTCACAATCCTGCCCTGTCAAAATCGGAAACGGTTTGTCGGCGGAACCATACCCGGCTGCCTTCAGCGACGCGACAATTCCTGCTGCGAGGCTGTCATTAGGTGATAACACAACATCTATGTTCTCGTCCGAGTAATAGGCGGTCAGAAGATTATCCATTCTTGCCTGGGAGCCTTCAGATTTCCAGCCCGGTATCGCAATTTGTTCCATATCGACCTGTCCGGACTTGATTACCAGCGCTCCGCTGTCTATGTACGGCCGCAGTGTATCCATCGCGCCCGCATTAAAGAAATACGCGTTATTGTCATCAGGAGAGCCTCCGAATACCTCCAATGTGAAGGGACCTTTTTCTCCTTTATCTAGCCCCAGCGCTTCAACTATGTATTTTCCCTGGAGTTCGCCGACTTTATAGTTATCAAACGTCGCATAATAGTCAACATGCTCGGTGCCTCTTATCAGACGGTCGTAAGCAATAACCTTGATGCCTTCTTTTGCTGCATCTTCAAGAACACCCTTCAGCGATTCACCGTCAATTGAAGCAATAACGAGAACCTTTGCGCCCTTTGTTATCATATTCTCAATCTGTGATACCTGGGTTTCTACAGAATCTGCCGCATATTGAAGATCAACCTTGTAACCTGCCGCTTCCAGCTTTGTCTTCATGTGATCTCCATCCTGGTTCCAGCGCTGCAGTGATTTTGTCGGCATAGCAACGCCGATCAGCGCTCCGCCCCCGCCGCCGCCGGATGGTACCGTACAGCTTGTCGCCAGTGTGACTAAAGTTGCAAGTAACATAAGTGCCGCTGCGATCGATACAAATTTTCTCATAAGAAAACCTCCTTGAAAAAACGATAAATTCGGCATATACGTTTTTTATAAGCCGGGATTTTTATGCCTTGGAAGAAATGTCCCCATGCCCTTTTCTTCACCCCGGGGCATTGATTCGGGCTGGCAGGGACATATTTAAAACGTCCGGCCTATTTAGACATACCGCCTTGCAATTATAATAGAACAGCATACTGTTTTTTTCTCTGGATATAATTATTAATTTCTGCAAAAATTTATTTTATTTTTTTAAAAAAGAATTGATATAGTAAATACTTAAGGATAAAAACGGATAGGTAAAAAGACCGGTTAAGATGAAGTTGTGTCGAAAGCAAAAACCGGGTTATAAAAAAAACTGCCCGAAAGCGGGCAGTTCGTTAAAATCCCATCATTTCATAGGTAAGGTCCCTGATCTTCGGATGAATAACCTCGTAGACATAACCGCAGTTAAGAACATGCTGCACGTAAAAGATCGCCAGATTGTTTTGCGTATCTATAAGCGCATAAGCACCCGCGGCGCCGTCCCATCCGAATTCACCCAAGGGACTTCTGACGCGGGATTTCTCCTTTTCAATGAGCGTGCGTACACCAAGCCCGTAACTGTACCCTATTCTCCCGAACAGGTCAAAATCCTTTTTGGAATCTCCCTTTAACTGGTCCTCACGCATGAGGTCAATGGTCTGTTCGGAGAGCAGCCTGTATCCATCGGCGCTTGTTCCGCCGTTGCACATCGCATCGAGAAACAGAATATAATCGTCAGCGGTTGAGTAAAGCCCGGCGCCTCCGCTTTCGTAGTTCTTTGTAAGAACATACCGGTTTTTCTTCGGTATCTCTACGGAGGACCAAGTGTCGGGCCGGTAATCAAACTGTTTTGCCATCTTTGCCTCAAGTTCGGGCGTCAGGTTGAAACCCGTGTTTTTCATGCTGAGCGGCTTAAAAATATATTGCTCAAAGTATTTCCCAAGTTTCATGCCCGAAACCGCCTCTATCACCGCGCCGAGCACATCATGGCTTAAGCTGTACAGGAAATGTGTTCCGGGTTCAAATTCAAGAGGCTCATTCGCAAGCGCTTCAATGATTTGACGCGTATCTGCGGTCCCGTTCGTGTTTTCTATAGCCTTTATTATTGAAGGAGCTTCCAGATCATAGTTCAAACCGCTTTGCATCGTCAGCAGATGTTTAATCGTAATGGCGTTTTCCGCCTTCCTGATCCCTAAATCAGACTTAACCTTCATATCCCGGTATTCGGGCAGGTATTCGGAGACCGGGTCGTCAAGACCTATGCAGCCTTTTTCCACCAGTTGCATTACGGCTGTGCATGTGATTAGTTTTGTCGCCGAATATAGCCAGTATATATTCGTCCCCGGCGACGCCCTCCATTCGCTGTGCTCATCATACCCGGCAATATGACTGAATACGCGCTTATGTTTATGGTACACAACGCATTCACATCCGGGTATCCCGTAATCCTTAAGTGAATCGAGGTAATCCGTGAGAATTGATTTATCCATGCTATCATCCTTTCCGTGTGGGAATTTTTACTGCTGTTCGCCGTTTAACTTTTTAGATAAATCGGAATTGCTATCACCATACGGCAAAAAGAACTTACGTTCCAATGATAACACAGATAAATTTATGATACAATAATTAGTAAAATTAATCTGATGAAATACAGATATATTTATTCTTCCGTCATTGCTTGTCAATCGGTTGCATAAAAATATGACAATAATGACTGGAGATGAAATATGTAAATTGTAAAGCACAATTTCAACGTTCTGCGTTATAATTTGAATTTCAATACCAAATCCTCGAGGTTTTTCGTTAATCCCTCCAATAGTTCC
>LFRV01000037.1 GCA_001512485.1 Clostridiales bacterium DTU069
TCATCTCTCGTTTTTGGGTTAAAGTTATTTTTCTGCATCCTTGTTATTAAGTATTATCGCTTGTTTCGGAACTTCGCAATTTACTTTGTTACGGATTTAAATATGGCACGTTTTTAATACATTCAAGGATGCTTTGTTTATCCGGCATTGCATTAATTGCGCCTTTGCCTGTGGTCGTAAGAGAGCCGGCGGCATTTGAAAAACGTATTATTTCGCTTATCTCTTTATCATTATAGGATGTAATATCTTTTTTATTTGAGATTAATTGATACAGCATCGCTCCCCAGAAGGAATCACCTGCTCCGGTTGTGTCCACCGTCTTTACATTAAACGTCGGCTCTTTCACAATTCTATCGTTTACATAACAGATACAGCCTTTCGGACCGAGTGTTACCGCTAAAAGCTTAATCTTAAATCTGTCGGCAATCTCCTTCATACCCTTTTCAAGATCGCCATGTCCCATTAAGAATATAAGCTCATCATCGGAAACCTTTACAAGATCAGCCATTTCAAGGCTGTACAATATGATTTCGCGAGCCTCATTTAAATCATTCCAAAGCGGAATACGCAAGTTCGGATCGAAGGATATAACAAGCCCTGACTCTTTTGCTCTCGAAACCGCAGCAAGGGTCGCGCTCCTTGCCGGTTCCGCCGTCATTGAAACCGAACCGAAGTGGAATACTCCGGCATTTTTTATTAAATCGTAGTTTATTTCATCTTTATTCAACATAACATCAGCAGTTTTTTCACGATAAAATCTAAAGCTGCGGTTGCCGTTATCGTCAAGTGATACAATAGCAAGCGTTGTAAGACAATCTTTTGTTACTAAAACTCCGTTTGTATCAATACCGGCTTTTTCAAGTTCCGATTTAAGATATGTACCGAAGATATCATCAGAAATTTTTGTGATATATGCTGTCTTTAAACCCAGCTTTGCTGCCTGCGCCAGAGCATTCACCGGCGCTCCGCCGGGATTTCCTCTCATCAGCATACTTTTCCCATCCTGGCTTTTTTCCGCAAAAACATCGAGCAGGCATTCGCCTGTTGCAATTATGTCGTATTTCTTGCCGTTCATCCAAACAGCCTCCTTATATTTACTGAATCATGCGTATTATATTAATAAACACCTGATTCAGTTAGTGAATTAATAACAAAAATTTCAGCAATAAAACATTTATCATCCGGTTCTGATGCTATAATACCACATTATTCGGCATTCTCAATGCAGTATTTGCCAGTGAATTATTTTAATGCTGTTCTAATAAATATATGCTATACTTTTTAGTTAGCATAATATAAAAATGGCGGTGGTGCACGATTCTTTTACAGATAATTCTTGTTGCTTTAATCGGATGTTTTATCGGCTGGATAACAAACCTGATAGCCGTAAGGCTGTTGTTTAAACCGATAAAACCGTTAAAACTTCCTTTCGGGTTAAAAATTCAAGGTGTCATACCTTCGAGAAAATCCGAACTGGCCGCTTCAATAGGCGACGTGATCGAAAGACAGCTTGTATCATCGGATGATATACTTAACCGTCTTGTTTCCGAAAAAGAAATAGATGACCTTAAATCGGTTATTGTCGATAATGTCATTTTGATATTGAAAAATAAACTGCCCGGGTTTCTTCATGGGTTTACAGATAAAACCCTGAAAAAACAGCTTGATAATTTCATGCAAAAGGACGGGGAAAAGTATATCCGCGATATGCTTGAAAAAACAATAACGGGCGCAAACAAAAGGATCTCGGTATCAAAACTTGTCTATGACAAGATTGAAGCCCTCGATCTTGCCGCCTTTGAAGATATCGTAACGAGCGTAGTCAAAAAGGAACTTCGATATATAGAATTGCTCGGAGCTGTTCTTGGTTTTATAATCGGGATTTTGCAGGGTGTTATCCTGATATTTATTAAATAAAGGTTTTATATATCTGTTGATTCCGGAGGCACTTTATGAACTGCAAGCGGTTTTTCAATGATAACTGGTATTTCACGAAACAAAAACCTGATACCCCGTCTTATTAATGGCAAAAGCCGACGTGAAAGTACGTCTTCGCTGTACTGCAAGGAATGGCCGTAATCACATAAGCATGTATTCACATCTTGAGTTCGAGATTTCAGGAATAGGGGCAGGCTGATTATTATCTACTGTTTTCGATATCCCGTACAATTGGCTCTTGCAACCAAAGAATTGTCCTCATCAACAATATTAACTTCAACATGACATATTTTCCTGCTGGCCGAAACCACCCTCGCTTCGGCTTTAAGTTTTTTCCCTGTCGGGATTTTCATATATGATATGTTGACGTTAATTCCGACGGTAACTATGCCTTCCGAATTTGAAGCAGCCGCAAAAGCATAGTCGGCAAGCGCAAAAATTGCTCCTCCCTGTACCGTGTTTATGCCGTTCAAATGCTTCTCCTCTATTTCCAATTCAACAACCGCATAGCCTGGTTCAACCTTCACAAGTTTCGTACCTACCAGCTCGGCAAACCTGTCGTTTTTTATAAATTTAATGAAATGCTCATTCATTTTAAGCCGTTCCTCCCTGCCTATAAATAAATTGGTATATGATGTCATAACAATCCTATTATATCATGCCCTGCAAAGCGTTAATCAAAAGACATTCGCTGACTTGATCCGTACTTTGTTTCATTGTATCATTAGAAATGATATTTATGTTAATTATTTATGAAAGGAAATTGCTTAATGGAAAAACTAATATTGGGTCAAACAGGTCTGGAAGTATCCCGTTCAGGCTTTGGCGCGCTTCCGATACAGCGCGTATCAATGGATGCGGCGATAATATTGCTCCGAAAAGCATATGAAAACGGTATTAATTTTTTTGATACGGCAAGAGCTTATTCCGACAGCGAAGAAAAAATCGGGAACGCTTTGTATTCCGTCCGCAAAGAAATTGTAATCGCCACGAAGACCCATGCGAAGGATGCCCGTACATTTTGGGATCACTTGGAAACCAGCCTCAACAATCTAAAAACAGATTACATTGATATATACCAATTCCATAATCCAGACAACCTTCCCGTTAAAGGAGATGAGCTATATGAAGCTATGCTTGAAGCCAAACGGAAGGGATACATACGTCACATCGGAATAACAAGCCACAGCCTGAAGTTCGCACGAGAAGCGGTACAATCCGGGCTGTATGAAACTATTCAATACCCATTTAACCATCTTTCATCAAATGTAGAAATTAACCTGGTCCTTTTATGCAAAGATAAAAACATCGGATTTATTGCCATGAAAGCACTTTCCGGCGGGTTAGTCGCCAATGCGGAAATAGCTTTTTCTTTTATCAGGAATTATCCGAATGTGGTTCCTATTTGGGGAATTCAGCTTGAGACCGAGCTTAACCAGTTTATTGATTTGGAAAAAAATCCTACGCCTATGGATGAGGAAATGAAAAGTCTTATTGAAAAAGATAAAAAAGAACTGTCGGGCAATTTCTGCAGAGGATGCGGTTATTGCCTGCCTTGCCCTGCGGACATTCCGATTCCTATGGCAACACGCATGAAATTCCTGTTAAAAAGAGCCCCTTATAAAAGCTATCTTACCGATGAGTGGAAAGAAAAAATGGCACGCATCGAAAATTGCATAGAATGCGGCCACTGTTCAGACAACTGCCCATATCACCTGAACACACCTGCACTGCTAAGGGAAATGCTTCAGGAGTACCGCGCTTTCCTAATCGACCATAGAATTTGAGCTTGGTACTATAATGTGTCCGTTTCAGTTTTGTCAGCAAAAATAAAAAGCAGCGCTTGCTCCAACCGACCTGGAGTAAGTTCATTTAACTTATTATAAATCGGCCTATTTCTTAATTGCATTTTCGGCAAATGTATTATCCACGATTTTATCAAACGGGGCCATTTCCTTCAGTTCTCCCGCTTCCTTCATAACCTCCTGAAGCCGGTTGAATGCCTCTTCTTTCATCACCGGTGTTTTATTCCACGCATCCTGTGCTTTATAACGGTTGACAACGGTTTCGAGCAGATCCAAATCAGTATCGGGGAACGATTCCTGCAACGCTTCGGCAACTTCCCTGTCACTGTGGTTTTCAACCCACTGCTGTCCCTTATATATCGCGTTTGTAAAAGCCTGTATTATACCGGGATTCTTTTCGATATAGCTTTTTTTGGCGTAGTAGGCCGTATACGGAATTTCACCGCTTTCGCTACCTATCGAGCATACTATGTAACCCGCTTTTTCACGCTCGAAGCTTGAAGCTACTGGTTCAAAAAGCGTCACAAAATCCCCCTGTCCGGAAAGAAAGGCGCCGCCCATCAGGTCGAACTGTATCGATGTGTCTATTTCAACATCCCTGCCCGGTATAATATTGTTCTGTTTCAGCACATATTCAAGCGTCATTTCAGGAACGCCGCCTTTTCTTCCGCCGATAATCATTTTCCCTCTTACGTCATCCCATTTGAAATCCGGCATCAGTTCCCTTCCCACAAGAAAAGAACCGTCCCTTTTAGTAAGCTGGGCGAATACCACGCCGTAGTCTTCCTTTCCTTCGTTATACACATATATGCAGGCTTCGGGTCCGGAAAACCCTATATCTGCCTGGCCGGAGAGAACCGCGGTCATCACCCTGTCCGCACCACCCCCGTTTACGAGCTCAATCTTTAGACCTTCTTCCTCAAAAAAACCTTTGTTTATTGCGACATACTGCGGCGCGTAAAAAATAGAGTGTGTAACTTCGCATAGCGTAATTTCCTTAATTTTGCCTGATTCGCATCCGGTTAATAAAAGCACTGCGAGCAAAGAAGCAACTAATAAGCGTATTATGTGTTTCATCAGGAACCCCTCCTTTATTTTTTT
>LFRV01000051.1 GCA_001512485.1 Clostridiales bacterium DTU069
TCGGAGGACAGCCCGGGGTGGATGCCCGCTTTTTCGGCGAGCTTTACAAGCCAGTACACAGGTTTTGCAGGAATCGGCATTATTCTTACCTTTTTGCCTGCGCAGTTTCCTATTGTTTTGACGAGCGTCGAAAACGGCATCGCGTCCAGGCCCGCCGCGTAGATTTCCACACCCGGTTTAAAATCCTTTATCATCATCAAGGTAAGTTCAACCAGTTCATTAATATGTATCGGCTGCTCTTTCGCCCTGCCCGATCCGAAAATGGGCAGTATCGGAAATTTTTCGACATAGCCTATGATTTTGCCGAGGCTGCCGACCTTGCCCCCGTACACGAGCGACGGCCTTACAATCATGTATTCAATGCCGCTGTTTCTGACTATTTCTTCGGCCTCTTCCTTCGACACCGCGTAGCAGCCTTTTGTTTTAAGGTTTACGTTTATTGTGCTGAAAAATATAACACGGGGTATATTGTTGTTTTTGCAGAATGAAACGGTGTTTTTTGTTCC
>LFRV01000089.1 GCA_001512485.1 Clostridiales bacterium DTU069
TTTTTCTGCATCCTTGTTATTAAGTATTATCGCTTATTTCAGAACTTCGCAATTTACTCTTCAAACAACTCATATCCGGCGAGCGTAAAAAACTTCTATTGAACAGGCTTTGTTCATCTGGTACAATTTAGTTGCAATAGTGCCTGATTCGCAATTGTTTGGTATACGGCCGACTTATGAAAGGTTCAGCGGGCAAATACGAAAATTATATGGCCAAGCATTGCGTGTTTATTGATTATTTAGTGTGTTGGTAAATATACAACAAGTATACAAGTAAAAAGGAAGATGTTTTATGGCAGGTTTTTTTGGATTATTCGATTTTACTAAGGAAGGACCGGGCGTTCCAAAGGATGCGCCTCCAAAATCAAGGTTTATTATATTCTTTGAAGTTCTGGCAAGGAAATTTTGGAATATAATCAAAATCAATTTATTGTTTTTCTTGTTCAACCTTCCGGCATTTTTGTTTTTTGTGCTGTTTTCAATGTATTATAACCAGTTGCTGTTTCCACAGGAAGCTTTACAAGGTTTGGGTGAAGACCTGCTGAAATATTTGGCCGGGTTTACGTTTCCGCTGATGCTTATTCTCCTGTGTCTGCCGCTTATAACGGTTGGCCCGGCTCAGGCGGGCATGACATATGTATTAAGGAACTACTCAAGGGAAGAACACGCTTTTATTTGGGGCGATTTTATTGAAAAAGCTAAGAATAACTTTAAACAGAGCATGATTGTAAGTATAATCAATGCGGTAATTACCATTCTTGTTATGATGGATTTTTATATATATGCTAACTTAAAAACAGATAATATCCTGCTTACTATCGCAAGCTCGTTAATTATAATAGCGTTTATAATTTTTATGATGATGAGCATGTATATATATCCGATGATGGTTACATTTCAGCTTACAATCAGGCAGTTATATAAAAACGCGCTGCTTTTTGCGATATTGAAATTTATCCCGAATCTACTGATAATAATCGTTTGTTTTGCTATAGTAATTGTACCGTTTTACTTTATGCCAATTGTCGGCTACATGCTGTTAATATTCTTTACATTCGGGTTTATCAGCTATATCACCAATTTCTATGTATATGGAAAAATAGATAAATATATGATTAAGCGTACAGAACAATCGGAGGAAACGTCTGAAAACGCGGAGCTATCTGATCATGAAGAAACCGGTTCGGAAGAAGAAACCGGAGAAACAGGCTCGGAACCGGAAAAACAGGATTTGACGGAATAAGTAAGCAGCAGCAGTTTGTTTTTTAGCTGCGAAATACCTGCTCCGGAACGTTCTACCGCATTTTTGAATAATAAAAATGGGCGCTAAAGGCACCCATTTTGTTTTAATTGTTTATTTCACCGAACAAATCACGCATAGTATAAAA
>LFRV01000017.1 GCA_001512485.1 Clostridiales bacterium DTU069
GGAACAGTTAACCTCAGTTGCTCCTGCATATTTATATATTTAAACAAATTACTTTTACCGCTGCATCCTGTTTCAAAACGCATACCGAAATAAGAGCGAGTTAATGGAAACCGGTGATTAGCGGGAGAAAGTGGAAAGCGCTAAAACCCGGTTTTTTGCTGCAATAACTGTGAAGGGGGGCATAGTATTGTGGGCGGTTTTATAAATAATGCCTTACGTAAGTTAAAAGTATCCAATGACGAAAAGAAGAAAATAAAGCTTAAGCATGGAATATTGTTTAAAGTATGGAAGAGAATAAGAAATACAAAAATACAGACCAGGTTAATGGCGTCCTTTATTATATTATCATCCTTTCCATTATTTATTACAGGTTTTTTTGCATATGAAAGATCAAGCAGCGCAATCCGATCGAAAATCAGTTCATATTCACTGCAGATGATTAACCAGGTGGGGAAAAATATAGATGACCAGTTGGCTCGTTTGGTTAATGACAGCATATCTATTGAATTTTCCGAACTGGTTCAGTATGCCCTGACAAATTACGGGGATATGACCGAGTGGGAAAAACTTCAGCTTTATAATGAGATGTATAGTGATTACATTAAAAACTTTTCATATTTTAATTTTGTTTCGGATGTCCTGATTATCAGCAACGATCGCAATGAAATACTGGTTTATGGGGATATAAACAATAAACTGAAAATAAAGCCCGAATATATTGAATTCCTGTTCAGGGAAGTTATTCCCCATAAGGGTAGTCCTGTTTGGACAGCGGTAACGGAAAATGAAACAGCAAGCCTGTTTATTTCGGGAACAAGGGAAGAGGAAGGAATTTTCTTAACGAGGGCCATCAGGGGAGTTGATAGAGATAAGGACTCTTTGCTTATCATAAATATCAGGACGAGGCTTTTTGAAAATGTTTACAAACATATGGATATGGGAACCAAGGCTGATATATTTGTTATGAACTCGAAGGGTATTATAATGTCGAGTATAAACCCGGAAATAACATTTGCCAAACACTACCACGACGAAGAATTAATACGGAAGGTAACGCAAAGCGGCAATAAGGGCGGAGAAGTTTTTGACCTGAAACTTGCCGGGGAAGAGCATATGGTTGTAACTTATCCCATTGATCATGCAGACTGGTATGTGGTAAGCACCATACCATATTCGTACCTTAATTACGAATCTAAAACCCTTGGATTATATACATTTTACCTGGGAATTATATGCTTTTTTCTGGCTATGATGTTTAGCTTAATAATATCAAAAAGTATATCGAGTCCCTTATCGAAGTTAATCTTCTCAATGAATGATGTTAAAAACGGTAAGCTGGATTCAACAGTTATAGACGACAACAATGATGAAGTGGCGGAGGTAACAAAAAACTATAATGCAATGCTTGTTGAGCTTAAGAACCTGATAGAAGAAGTGAAGAATAAAGAAATTCAAAAAAGAAAAGCGGAATTTAAAGCCCTCCAGGCACAGATAAATCCTCATTTTTTGACGAACACCCTTAATACCATAAGAAGCATGGCAGTTAAGCAAAAGGCCGACAATATTTCCGACATTATCGCTTCACTTATACAACTTCTGCGTGTATGCATGATGAAAGGCGATGAATTAATATACATTTATGAAGAGATAGATTATATTAAATCCTATTTAAAAATACAGGAGTTTAAATACTACAACAGCTTTGATGTCCATTTTGAAATTGACGAAGAAATCCTGCATTATAAAATCCCGAGATTTCTGTGTCAACCCATTGTAGAAAATGCGATTATTCATGGCATTGGGCTGTCAAAAACCGACAGAATTATTGTTATAAAAGGTTACAGCGAAGGAAACAGTGTTAAAATATCCGTAATGGATAATGGAGTCGGCATTCCGCCTGAGAAGATAAATATGATTCTGAATGAAGACAGCAACAAATCCCGTTTAAGCGGCATAGGCATCAAGAACGTCGAGGAGCGAATTAAGATGCTGTTTGGTGATAGCTACGGTATTAATATAGAAAGCGAAATAGGCGTTTTTACAAACGTGGAAATAACAATACCAATTATCAAGGGTGATGAAGTAATATGCTGAAGGTTTTAATTGTTGACGATGATGCGTACGCCCGCAATGACCTTAAGAATATTATGAACTGGGAGAAAAATGGCTTTAGGCTGGTAGGGGAAGCCCCTGATGGCCGTACTGCGATAGATATGCTGAAGAAAAACACTCCCGATGTAATAATTACCGATATAAATATGCCGATTATGAGCGGCATAGCATTAATTGACTATATAAGGGCTAATTTTCCGCATGTAAAAATAATAGCCTTAAGCGGCTATGATGATTTTGATTATGTCAGACACAGTATGATAAAGGGCGCAAAGGATTATTTGTTAAAAGACAGGCTTAATGAAACTATTTTAATAAACACATTAAAATCAGTTGCTGAAGATATTCGTGAACTTGACGAAACAGGCAAGGAAGAACATATACAGCACCAGTTGTTAACCGGAAGGCAGATGTTAAAGCGGAATTTTATCAAAAGACTGATAGCCAGGGGTTTTATCGACATAAATGCAATATCTAACGAAGCATCAAGTCTTAAGCTGAACCTGGAGCTCAGGAACAATGTAATGATTATTATGGAAATTGACAACTACTCCTTTTTGGAGGAGATACATTCTTCCGAAGAGCTTGACAGCTTTATTAAGACCATTCTTGATATTACTAATGAAATATTAATGGAGTGGGGGAAAGCGGAAAGATTTTATTTAGGGGATGCCAGGTTTTTGCTTGTCTTTTCAGTTGACACGTCGCTGAGCTACTATAACACATATACTCAATTAATTGAAATTATTAACAAGATAAGAAAGAGTATAAAAAATTTTTTGAACCTGACGGCCTGTTTCAGTATAAGCAGGATATGTCCTAACATCATGGAGTTTGACAGGTATTATGAAGAAGCTGAAAAAGTGCTGGAGGATAAGTTTTACAGGGGCAAAGATAAGATATTTACAGTGGACTCGGTGGGAGAAATAAAAAATGTATTTATTACATTAACGATAGAGGATGAGAAGAATATCAATATGTATCTTCAATCCCGTAATTATGAACGAATATCCGGTTACTTGTCCAAAATATTTGATAATATAGTTAAATTGAAGGCAAGCCACAAATCAGTACAAATGGTTTGTGTCGAACTGATAAGCATTGTAAATAAGACTGCCAAATTATATGGTTTAAAGACATCGGACATATACATGAATGATGAAAACCCATATGACAAGATAAAAAAATATGACAACATAATGGATATAAAGGAATGGCTGACAGGCGTTTATAAAAATCTGATTAATTTAATGGACACTTATGGGATTGATAACAGTTACAGCGAGTATACCAAAAAGACAATAGAATTTGTCAACAAAAATTACAAAAAAGACATTTCCTTAAGCGATGCTGCTGAGCATATAGGTGTCAGCAGTTCTTATCTAAGTAAAATATTCAAAGAGGATTACGGAAAAGGGTTTGTAGAGTTCCTTAATATGATTAGAATACGGAATGCCAAGGCTTTATTGGAGAACGATATGATCAGCCTTAAGGATATAGCCAATGAAGTAGGGTTTAATAATTATCATTACTTTTTTCGGGTGTTTAAAAATATTGTGGGTGTCACGCCGGTAAAATACAGGAAGGATATAAATAGAACTGCAGAAGACTAAAACTGAGAAATGAAACCATAAAATATTATAATAAATCATAAAATTGTAAAATCATAAATGAAAAATTGTAATGTATAATAAAAATTGACAAGGCTAATCAATGAAATAATATCAAATTAATAGGATATTTTGTTGCTGTTCAAACCGCTAAAGATTTTATGCGATAGCGGAAATAAGAGTTCATTTTGCAAGAGATGTCTATGAGTCGCCGAATAAGGTACATATGTGCTTTATGCCAGGTTTTCTATTCATTCAAGAAGCGTTTAACAACAGACATTCGAAGGTCCCGGCTTATTTGGCGAACCCATAGTTAAGATCGGCAGGCCGAATTTTGCAAAATGCGTAAGGAAGTGTTATATGCTGTATTTTTTACTCAATTGGGGGGCATTGCTTATAGAGCATACATCCTAAAACAGCATTTTGCAAAAGTATTCTTTTAGCAAAATGCCTGTTGAACATTCCTCCAAAATAGCAACACTGCTTCGGCAGTAAAATAATATCATTGATTAGTCTTGTTAGAACTAAAACCATGATTGCTAAGAAAAAAAAGAAAGGAATGGTTTCAATGAAAAAAAGGTTAGCATTGTTGTTGGCGATCGTAATGTTGGCATCTATGTTACTGACAGCTTGTACCGCCCCTGATACTACTCCTAAAACACCGGGAGAAGATAAGGGCAAGGACGAATCTAAAGCGGCAGAACCTACACCATTGAATTTCTGGGTATTTGAAGAACTGCACGTAGCGTTTTATAAAGATGCGCTTAATTCCTGGAATGAAGCGAATCCGGACAGACCCGTTGAGTTGGTTGTAGAATCCTATCCGAATGCCGAAATGCACAACAAACTCCTTATTGCTATCCAGTCCGGTGTTGGAGCACCTGATATCGTTGACATCAATATCAACTACTTTGCCAACTTCCTTATGGGAGACATACAACTGGCAGAGCTTAACAGAGTTGTAGACCCTGTAAGACAATACTTTGTAGAATCCAGATTTGACATATACAGCAAAAATGGAAAGGTATACGGCTTACCTACTCATGTTGGTGCTACAGTAGCTTACTACAATATGGAGATATTGGATAAGGCAGGAGTAAATCCCGACGACATTGTAACATGGGACGATTTTATCGAAGCAGGGAAAAAGGTTAAAGCGGCCACAGGAATACCTATGATAGCTTTCGAAGTATCCGATCAGAGACCTTTCTGGCCGATGATAGTTCAAAGAGGATCCGACTATCTGGATAAAGATGGTAAAGTGATTTTGGATAACGATATAAACATCGATACATTAAACAGAATGTATGAAATGATGTATGAACATGAGATTGCAGTGGCTATGCCCGGCGGAAAATCCTGGGCTGAAGAATTCTTCCCGTTTATGAACTCAGGCGGCGCCGCATCTATTGTTATGCCCATGTGGTATATGAGCAGGTTCCTGGCATATATGCCCGATCTGGAAGGCAAGATAGTTATACGTCCAATGCCTATTTGGGAAGAAGGGAATACCCGTTCGGCAGGTATAGGCGGAACAGGAACAGCCGTTACCCTGCAGAGCAAACATCTTGACCTGGCAATAGATTTCCTTGCACATGCGAAATTGACCAAAGAAGCAAACATAAGAATTTGGGAAATGCTTAAATTTGATCCTCCGAGATGGGATGTCTGGGATGCTCCTCAACTGCAGGAACCACATCCGTACTTTGGAAACGAAAAAATCTTTAATGTTATGCTGCAGATGAAAGATGAAATTTCATCGCCCAATATAAGTGATTTGAGTGCCGCTGCTCAGGACGTTGTAAAGCAAAACGTTATGTTCAGAGCACTTCATGAACGAAGCATGACACCTGAAGAGGCTTTGAAAGCCGGTGCTGAAGAGCTGAGAAGTCTAGAGAATAAATAATACTGCGTTTACAACCGGTTGATTGCTTGCAGTCAGCCGGTTGTAAAAACAATTTTGTTGCTGAAAAGTGTGGAAAGTAAGGGTGAAGGCAATTGAAAAACAAGATGGCTGATTCAAAAGGCGGAAAGTTTAATTTGCCAAAAGGCAGCCTGGGAATAAAAAGCTTTTTATATTCTCAAACAGTGGCACCCTATATATTTATTTTGCCTTTTCTGTTGTCATTTTTGATATTTTTCCTCTATCCCACAATAAACACTGTTTATATGAGCTTCCATGAAGTTTATGGGATGGGAAATATGAATTTTATAGGGCTTTCTAATTATCAAAGATTATTTAATCAAAATTTTTATGATGCCATAAGGACTAATACACTGTATACGTTTTTTTTGATAATAATTTTGATTCCTCTGGCAATACTATTTGCCACGTTGCTGAACATAAAGTATTTGAGGGGAAGAAACTTCTTTAAATCAGTTTTGTTTATTCCTGCCCTCACATCCATAATCGTAGCGGGTGTTGCTTTCAGATTGCTGTTTGGCGAGAGCGAAGCGGCATTTATGAATTCTATTCTGATAAGGTTGGGTTTTCCTGCGCAAAGGTGGGCATTTAGTCATAGTACGGGTATGTTATTAATGGTTTCATTGGCCACATGGAAAATGGTCGGCATCTATATGGTATATTTTATTTCGGGGTTGCAGGCTATACCGGAGGAATTGTATGAGTCTGCAGAAATTGACGGTGCAAATTCAATATCGAAGTTTACCAGAATAACACTGCCTCTTCTTAAACCTATAGTTATATATGCCTTGACAATAATAATTTTTGATGGATACAGGATGTTCGGAGAGAGTTATGTGTTTTGGAATGAAGGAATGCCGGGGAATATAGGCTTGACTATTGTCAGATATATCTATCAACAGGCTTTCCAAAGAAACGATATGGGATTTGGTTCCGCAATAGGTATTGTTTTGCTGACGATTGTTTTAACCATCAACCTGATTCAGTTAAGATTCTTTGGAGCATTTAAGAAAGAGGAGTAACAGATATGCGCAAAAAGGCTAAATTCAATTGGAGTATATGGCTCATATTTCTGTTTTTCATTATTGTCAGTTTCGTAATGCTGCTGCCTTTGTACTACCTGATACTGGGATCTTTCAGGAATTCCAAGGATTTATTCAGGTTTGGGATGGATCTTGTTATAAGGCCGGAGCTTATGAGCCTGGACAATTATAAATATATTCTGTTTGGTGACGGAAAAATATATTTGCACTGGTACAAAAACAGTGTTCTTATAACCTTCTTATTCACTATTTCTTCTTTGTTTTTCTCAGCAATGGTGGGATATGCTTTAGGGGTGTATAACTTTAAAGGTAAAAATTTCGTATTTGTACTGGTGCTGTTCGTTATGATGATTCCTTTGGAAATTCTAATGCTTCCTCTGTACCGCTTGACAGTACGGTTTAAGATTATTAACACATACAGCGGAGTAATTCTGCCATTTATGGTTTCACCTTTGGCGATATTCTTTTTCAGACAGTATGCCAGCGGGCTGGGAAAGGATTTTATGGCCGCGGGCAGGATTGACGGCTGCACCGAGTTTGGATTATATTTTAAAATAATGGTTCCGTTGATGAAGCCGGCTTTTGGGGCGATGACAATTTTGTTGGCGATGCAAAGCTGGAACAGTTTTGTCTGGCCATTGATTGTTTTGAGGACAAATCAGAAATTTACACTGCCTATTGGTTTGTCATCATTAATGACTCCATATGGAAACAATTATGATATGCTGATAGCCGGTGCTGTTTTGGCGATTATACCGATTGTAATAGTATTCCTTTTCAACCAGAGATCATTTATCGCCGGTTTATCCGCGGGAGGAATAAAGGGCTAAGGATAATACTTGCGTATCGTTTATTCAGATGCACTGTTAAGGGGATATTGTGCAATTTTAAGCCTCCTTTAATTGCACAATATCCCGCTAGTCTTAATAAGACAGATCAGCAAAACCCATTAAGGAGTGTTTCAAATTGCGTTAATGCATAAAAACACTCCCTAATTATATGATATAAAATAATACGATAGATATATGCAGGAGGGCATTATAAATGAGTCAAATTTTCATCGGAACAAAAAACAGAAGATTTAAAACAAGCAAGGACTTATACGGCATATTTTTTGAGGATATTAACCGCGTCGGGGACGGCGGCTTATACCCTGAGATGATAAGGAACCGTTCCTTTGAAGATTCAATTGTACCTGATGAGTGCGAAATTGTGGACGGGGGTAAGTACTTTATAACCCCGACAGGATACAAATGCGCATTCAACAATGGGGAAGGCTTGGACAACTGGTATGAAAAGGTGGCTCCGACTCCAATTCCCGGCTGGTATGCATCCGGAGGAGACGAAGATATCGAAATATCCCTGGATGAAAGCGATACACTGAATAAAAACAGGCGCTGCAGCCTTGTGGCAGCTTTTAAAAGGGAGAATACCGAAAACAGTATATATAATATAGGGTATTCGGGAATATACGTTCAAAACGGAGCGGAATATAACTTCTTCATGTTTGCGAAGGCAATGGAAGGTATCCAAACCGTGGAAGTTTCCCTTAGAAGCAAATGCGGGGAAAAGGTGTATGCTGCCCATACGTTTGAAATTAATCCGGGAGGGTTTGAAAGATATGACTGTGTGCTGACCGCAAACGACACCGACACAGAAGCCACGTTTCATATTGCTTCAAAACAGAAAGGGATCGTTAAGATTGGTTTTTCTTCGCTTATGCCTGTTGAAACCTATAACAGGCGCGTCAATGGCTTAAGAAAGGATATTGTTGAGCTTTTGGCCGGTATGAACGCAAGCTTTTTGCGTTTCCCGGGAGGATGCATCGTAGAAGGTCTGACAAAGGAAACGGCGTTAAGGTTTGAAAATACAATAGGTCCTGTCTGGGAGAGGCCAAGTCACTGGCTGCTCTGGTTTTACCGTACAACTAACGGCCTGGGCTTCCATGAGTATTTACAGCTTTGCGAAGATATAAATCTCGAGCCGATGTACGTCATAAATTGCGGTATGACCTGCCAGCACAGAAATCCTGATTATTTTGATGATGAACTTGCAAAAGAATTTCTGCAGGACGCAATTAATGCAATCGAATATGCCACTGCGCCCGAAGACACCTACTGGGGGAGTATACGTGCCAAAAATGGACACCCGAAGCCTTTCAAACTGAAATATATTGAAATTGGCAACGAGAACTACGGTGAACAGTACAACAAAAGATACCTGGAGTTTTATAACACATTGAAAGAAAGATACCCGGATATTGTTTTCATATCGAATACGCATACCGAGTTGGATGGGCTGCCCACGGAAATGGTCGACGAACATTATTATAACGATACGGAGTTTTTTGCATTGAATCATAACAGGTACGACAGCTATGACAGGAACGGGCCTGAAATCTTTGTCGGGGAATACGCGGTCACAAACAACAGGGTGAATGCGTCCCTTTACTCCGCCCTTGGGGAAGCGGTATTCCTGACAGGTCTTGAGAAAAATCAGGATATTGTAAAAATGTCATGTTATGCGCCTTTGTTTATGAATTCAAGTTATACATCATGGTATCCGAATTTAATTATATTCAACAATCATGAAAGTTACGGCATCCCAAGTTATTATATGCTTCAGATGCTGGGTGATAACCGAGGGGATTATGTTGTTGAATGTGATGTTAAGACACATACGATTGCCGAAAAGAAGTTCGGCAGGGCAGGACTGTACTCGGAGAAAGCCGGAACCGTTTTTCGTAATGTAACCATTGACAATAAAAAACAAAACGGTATTACTGCCAATATAACAGGGGAATTTAAAGCGGAAGACGGGGAATATACCGCAGTAACAGATGATGCGTGGTGCCTGTTCGGCGAAGAAAGGGCGGAGAATTACACGTTGTCGGCCGATGTGAAATTTAACGAAGGTGATACGGCTATTAAAATGGGTGTATGGAATGAACGTCTCGAATCGGTAGGGGATGTATATCAGCCTTACTGGGCTCCGAAAAGAATTACGGGATATAATTGGGTAATTGAAAACGGGGAGAGCTATATAGAAGGTTTTAAACGATTAAAAGTTCAATTCACAACGCCAAAGGTTAAAGTGAATATTGATAACAACGCCTTTAATAACATGAAGATTATTGCAAGGGATAATAAGATAGAATGCTACTTAAACGGAGAGATGGTAAACACATATACTGTCGAACCTTTCCCTGTTGTAACATCGGTTGCAACCGTTGACGAAAAAACAAACGAAGTAATTATAAAAATAATAAACATTTCCGGTGAGGATGAAACAGTGAAAATAAATATTGATCAAAATGTAAAAAGCACCGCCAGGGGCTGGATTTTGACATCAGATGACAAAAATGACACGAACAGCTTTGAAAACAAGACAAAAGTTTCACCAAAGAAGTTTGCAATTGACAATATGTCACCGGAATTCGAATATAATGCACCCAAATATTCTCTCAGCGTGATTAGGGTTGGGCTTTCCTGACGGCCTGTGAAAAAAGGACTGTGACAATAAATCACAAAAAAACAGACCCGATGCTGCCCTGCATCATTTGCAGAAAGCCGAGTCTGTCATCAGGCTTTACTATTTCAGCGGATAACCGGCTTTATCTCTGAACGAACCTACAAGAATGAATATCAAATCAAGCAACCAGCCTATACCGATTAATCCACCGGTTAGCAGCCATATGATTCCTGTTCCTATTTTTCCTACGTAAAACCTGTGTACTCCTAACGCGCCGAAAAAGAAACAAAGAATAAAAGCAGTTATTTTCTTCTTGTAAGGATATGCTGCTTCGTTTTGTGCGTTTATATTCGTGTTTACATTCGTATTCACGTTGTTGACATTAATAACAGGCGATGCCGTCTTTGCCGCTGCGGCTTCTTCTTTTGCTTCCTTTAAAACATTTCCGATATCTGTTTTGCAGTACATTCTGCCATTGGCTTCTACCAGGCAATCCTCGCAGAAAAATTTCCCGCAGTAGACACAGGTGCCGTTTGCGTCAACTTCCGGATGATTTACACATTTCATAAAACAACCGCCTCTCTATAACTATATTTATTAATAAGACTTTTGCGTCTTATCGGCAATGATTAACTATAAGCTTCCGTTTAAAATTTCAAGCTCTTAAACGAATTCTATGGCTTCCAATTCTTTTTATGTTCGCGGCAGGCTGCAATGGCAGGAGTTCATTTGACACAATTTAACTGTATTACTTTATTTACTTGTTTTATTATATTTTAACAGTTAGGAATTTATTGGACAAGTGTTCTTTTGGTCAATTTCTTTCATATTCCTATCCCGGTAAAAGTAAAAAGGCTGTTTTAATATTCAGTTTTGTAATAGCTTAGGAATATCGATATAATCAAGCGGTTAAAAAACTGTCCTGTATTTTCCCATGTTTGATAACCATGAGAAATTATGGTATTCTATCTCTACGCAAAAAAGCTTTTACGCATTTACCAGCAATGAAAAGCATGCATGAAAATGATTACGGGGCAGAATATGTTTATCATTCAAACGGCGGTTAAATGCCGCAGAACCAGGAAGCAGAATAGTTAGAACGGAGAATTGCCATGATTAAAAAAGTACCTTTTGAAGAATTGAAAACACGCATGGAACGCTTCAGACTGAAAATGGATGAAACAAACCCGGAATGGCAAATTGTGGTTATATTCAGCAAAGTGAACCAGTATTATTTTACCGGGACAATGCAGGACGGAATGCTGATAATCCCGCGCGACGACGAAGCCGTGTACTGGGTAAGAAGAAGCTATGAAAGAGCATTGGACGAGTCACTGTTTCCCCGCATTAAGCATATGCATAGTTTCCGCGATGCGGTAGCCGAACACAGGAATCTGCCTAAAGCCGTATATATGGAAACTGAAATAGTTCCTCTGGCTTTATGTCAAAGGTTTTTAAAGTATTTTAAATTTGAAGACGTAAAGTCTGCCGACCGGCAAATAGCTTCAGTACGCGCAGTTAAAAGCAAATTCGAACTGTCTCTGATCGAACAGTCGGGAAGGATACATAAGAAGATATTTGAAGAACGGCTGCCCGAAGTTATGTATGAAGGCATGAGCGAAGCCGAGCTTGGCACACATCTTTTCACGATCATGATTGAAGAGGGTCATCACGGGCTTTCACGTTTTGGCATGTTTGATACCGATATGATCCTGGGCAATATATGTTTTGGAGAAAGTTCAATCTATCCTACTAATTTTGACGGCCCGGGTGGCAATCTGGGCTTGTCGCCCGCTGTGCCGCTGTTCGGGAACCGTGAGCGCCGGCTCGGTAAAGGAGACCTCGTATTCGTTGACGTCGGGTGCGGAGTCGATGGTTATCATACCGATAAAACGATGACATATATGTTCGGGAAACCTCTTCCGGGGTATGTGCTGGACATCCATAGAAAATGTGTTGACATTCAGAATGAGATTGCTTCGATGTTAAGGCCGGGAGCGATTCCGTCGGAAATATATAATAAGGTTATGGGCAGCTTAAGCGACGACTTTCTTGAAAACTTTATGGGATACGGCAGCAGGAGGGTGAAATTTCTCGGCCATGGAATAGGTCTCGTAATTGATGAGCCGCCGGTAATAGCCGACGGATTTACGGAGCCTTTGCAGGAGGGAATGGTTTTCGCGATTGAACCGAAAAAAGCCATAAAAGGTGTCGGAATGGTTGGGATAGAAAATACGTTTGTAGTGACGACAGAAGGAGGAAAATGCGTTACAGGCGACCACCCCGGCATGATTCCGGTATATTAGCGGGTTTGCTTTTATTCCTGTTTCAATTCCGGGATTGGTTTTCTGAAAAGTATGTTGGATAACGGCTTCCATTCGAATGGAATAAGAGGCCAGGTGTATTTTTTTCCATATTTAAATGAACCTGTTGAAAAAGTAATAATAAAAATAATTATAATTGCGGCAATAAAACCGTAAACGTTAAAAAGGCCGGTTAAAATGAGCAGAAGAAGACGGAAGAGCCGAATTGCCATTGAAAACTCCATACTTGGCGTAGCAAATGTGCCTATTCCGGCAAGTGCCATGTAAAGCACGGTTTCGGGTACAAAAAGCCCTACGTCTACTGCGAATTCACTTAGGATTAAACCGCCTATAATTCCCAGTGAGGTTGTTAACGCGTTTGGAGTATGAATTGACGATATCCTTAATAAATCCAGGCCGAATTCAAGCAGTATGAATTGAAGAAAAAGCGGAATGGGAGTGGATTCCTTTGGCCCAAGAAATTGAAGGAAATCGGGCAGATACTGTTTGTTAAATACCAGCAAAAGCCATAGCGGAAGCAGGATAAATGCGGACAACATTCCGAGAAACCTGATCCAGCGGATATAGGTTCCAACCGTAATGTTCTGATAATAGTCTTCGGCGTGCTGTGTGAAATGAAACAAAGTAGCCGGAAGTATCATAACGCTTGGAGATGTGTCGACTATTATTGCAATATGACCTTCCATAAGGTGAGCGGCGACAACATCGGGCCGTTCCGTAAACTTAACCTGCGGAAGCGGGTTATACCAGCGTTTTTTTACAATGAGCTCTTCAAGGGTTTTTTCAGCCATTACCAGCGCGCCAATATCTATACCTGTTATTCTGTCCTGAATTTCACTTAGCAGGTTTTCATCAACGAGTCCGTCAATATATGCGATAACTACATCGGTCCGGGAACGCGTTCCAATACTTCGAATGTCGAATATGAGGTTTGGATCTCTCAAACGCCTGCGAATAAGCGCTGTATTAAAAATCAGTGTTTCTACCAGACCATCGCGTGAACCGCGTGTAACCTTCTCAAGATCGGGTTCTTCTGGAGTTCTTACCGGGTACTGACGAACATCAATCAGAATTGCTTCATTCTCACCGTCCACGATAAGAACAACTGCTCCCGATAAAATCAAAGACTCTATTTTTTTTATATCCTTAACTGCTTCGACTTCTATATATCCTATCTTTGTTTTTATCAGTTGTTTTATAACGTCTTTGCCAAATTCATTCCCTGTCATTGACTGTAATGATTCCAAAATCCAAATCATTATTTCGTCTTTAACAAACCCGTCGATAAAAATAAGGCATGCTTCCCGCGCCCCGATTATAATATCTCTTGCTATAACATCAAAACTTTTCTCTATCGGAAGAATTTGTTTCATTAACTCAATATTCTTTTTTATATCCTTTTTCAGCTGCTTTTCTCCGAAAAGTCCCATCGCCGTAAAATCCTTATTTTTATTTATTCAATATTTTCTGTATAAAAATAGAACATTATTCAAAAGAAAAAAGCAGCAATATATTTCATATCAGTTCAGTGCTGAAATACCTTTCGGCCCTGTCACACAATATAGTGGCAATATTTTTTTTGCCGCCAAACCTGGTAGCAATCTGCATGCTTGCCCAAACATTGCATCCGGACGAGATTCCGACAAGCAGTCCCTGTTTTTTCGCTAAATACCTCGCTGTCTGTATTGCGTCTTCATCGCTTACTTCAATAACACAGTCTATAAGGGATGTGTCAAGCACAGGAGGTATAAAACCGTCACCTATGCCCTGAATTTTATGAAAACCCGGCTGCTGGCCCAATAATGACGAGACACCCTTTGGCTCTGCGGCAACGATTATTACATCAGGGTTTTTTTCCTTCAAGAATTTGGCTACGCCACCGATTGTGCCGCCGCTTCCTATTCCCGATACGAATACGTCGACATTTCCGTCAAGCTGATCCCAGATTTCACGCGCAGTTGTTAAATAATGAATTTTGGGGTTATCAGGGTTTTCAAATTGCATTGGGACAAAAAGGGACGAGTCGTTTTTGCAGCGTTGTTCCACTTCCTGAAGCGCTCCTTCTATGTTTTTTTCAGCCGGTGTTAAAACAAGTTCGGCTCCAAGAGATTGTATTATGCTCTTTCTTTCTTCACTCATGTTTTCAGGCATAACAATAATAACTTCGTAGCCTTTTTGTATGCCGACAAGCGCCAGTCCGATACCTGTATTGCCCGATGTCGGCTCAATAATTTTCATTCCCTTTTTTAATGCTCCGGTTCTTTCGGCCTCTTCTATCATATATTTTGCTATCCTGTCTTTAACGCTTCCCCCGGGGTTAAGAAACTCCGCTTTCCCATAGATTGAATAACCGGTAGCTTTTTTAAGATCAATCATGCAGGTATTGCCGATTAAATCCAATACATCATGTACTTGCACTGCTATCCCTCTATTCCGTAAATTTTGCTGAATGTTACCCTCCGACTGTCAGACGGGGAACATTATACCGCGATATACTATCTTTATGAAAGATTTTAACGCAATGTACGCAATTTTGCCATATATTTTATGTTATATATATTTTTTTACGCGTAATTGATATGAATATATATTATAGCATATGAAAAACGGCGGCAGTTCAAAAACAAATATTCGTACTGGTTATTAAAATGTCAGAAATAAATAATAAAAGAGTAAAAAAAAGGGTTGATCCGTTACTTCTGTTAAACTATAATTTCCTTATGGATTTATTTAATGCTAAAAAACGGAAGATATCGCCCGGCAGTTTTGCCTAGGTTTCAACCCGACAAGACACATGTGCTGACACTAAATCATAGATCATAACATCACAAAGTGAAACCCTTAATATAATTGTATAGAAGTTCTTAAATATAAATCCGGAAGCGGAATTAACTGTCTTATACGGCAGTACTTGATTTTGATATAACGAGGACTGAACGGTGTGTAAAATTGCGAAGCAATTTCTTCCGTCGTTTTGTTGTGGTAAGAGGAACCTGATTTTATGAATGAGTATTTTTATTCTTTTCTTCTGGAAAATGTGCCCTATCTGCTGGTGGATAACGGCATTGTCAGCCGGGTAGGAGAGCTGCTTCTTGCGCAGCTCGGCTATAAAAAAAACGATATAGTCGGTTTAAGCGAGCTTGAAGTTCTGGATACTTTATTCGGCGTTCGCAACAAGATACATCCGGAAAAAAAGCAGTTCCTTCATTTAATTTCTTCTAAAAGCGGTGAAATGTTCTTTTATTCCATTCAGGTTTGTGATCATATTAGTTCAAGACAGCGGCTTTACATTTTTAAAAAGCGCGACAGCATAAAACACGATCTTAACATCATACATCAGTTGATTTCCAATAGCCCGTTCGGAATGGCGGTTTTCAGCGTTCCTGATATGACGCTGCTGAATGCAAACCAGTCGTGGCTGAAGCGTCTTGATGAGCCGTATAATACAAGGGAGGCAAGCATCGGCAAGCATATCAGTGAAATAATTACGGGCTGGAAGGGAAGCGTGCTTGAGAATATATGGACCACGGTTTTAGTCTCGGGAAAGTCCTGCTATCTGCCCGAATACCGCTATATAGGCTTAAAGAAAGGATTGTCTTACTGGAATATTTCGCTGACGCCTATTTATGAGGACAGTATACTTGCATATTTTGTAGAAATTACCCATGACGTTACCGAAACCGTTATGAACCGGGAAAAAATCAGGTTTCAGCGCGACCAGTTATTTAAACAGTTCCAGCAATTCGAAACGGTTGTTGAAAATATGTCCGATGCGCTTTTTGTAATGTACCCCGATTCGGCCGCAATATCGCTGAACCAGGAAGCGCATTATATAAAGCACCTGTTTAACGACTTCAGCAAGGTGAATAAAAACCCCGATGATATAAAATATTATGATGAAAACGGAAACGAAATACCTTACAATTTGCTGCCCGTGTTCAAAATACTGCAGGGTGAACATTATAAAGCGTTCAGGGTAACCGTTAAAACGCGCGATAATACGCATCATTTCAGCATAAGCGGAAGGCCGGTTTTCGATAACGCAAAAAACATATTCTTCTCGATTGTGTGTATACGTGATGTAACAAGCCAGGTAAACCATGATAATTACATATTGAAAGTTGAAAAAGAAAAAAAAGAATATCTTGAACGCGTTATCAGATTGAAAGATGAATTCCTTACTTTGATTTCGCATGAGTTTAAAACCCCGCTTACGGTTATAGGAACCGCTATTCAGGCAATGGAACTGCTTTGCGGAAATGAACTCAGCAGCAAGGCAAAACGGTATATTGATACAATAAGGCAGAATTCACTCCGGCAGTTAAGACTCGTCAGCAACCTTCTTGATATTACGCGGGGAACGGCAGACCAGATACGTTTATATAAAAAGAACGTTGACATTGTATGGTTAACGAAGCTGATAACGGATTCGGTAAAGATTTATGCCGCTCAAAAAAACCTTCAGATTACTTTCCTGTCGGATTTTGATCAAAAGCTTGTATTCATTGATGATGAGAAATATGAGCGTATTGTTCTGAACCTGCTGTCGAATGCGATAAAGTTTACTCCTAAGGGCAAAAGCATCCAGGTCCGCCTGTTTAAAGAAAATGATTTTATTAATCTGGAAGTTAAGGATGAAGGTGTTGGAATTCCGAAGGAGAAAATCGGCCTGATATTTGAACGCTTCGGCCAGGTTGACAACAGTCTGTCAAGACAAGCCGAGGGAACAGGGATGGGATTGTATCTTGTAAAAATGTTTGTTGAGCGAATGGGAGGAAGCATTTCCGCTTCCAGTACGTTATACAAAGGTGCAACTTTCCTTGTAAAACTTCCGGATGAACCAATCGGACAGCACGATATGACAAGTGAACTTGAAACGGTGGATAACAAAAAAATAATACATATGATGAACATTGAATTTTCCGATATCTACCTGTCTAAATGAAAAAATATAATTTTCCGCTTTTATTTATCCGTTTCATTCGCTATAATAAAATGGATATGACCGAAAATAACCGGGGCAGCATACAATAAAGGGGAAACAAAAGTGCTTCAGGCTTTATTTATTGTTTTAATTCCGTTAGGTATATTGTATTTATCGAGAAAAAACAAGTTTATTAGTTTGGTCAGCCCTATCCTGTTAAGCTATGTCGCAGGTATTCTGATTGGAAACCTCGGTCTTGGCCTTAACGAGAGCATTTCAATGCAAATATCCGAAATAGCTGTGCCTGTCGCTATTCCATTCATTTTGTATGCGGTTGATATCAAAAAATGGCTGAGGATGACAAACAAGACTATAAAGTCTTTTATACTGGTTATAATAAGTGCGATAATAAGCCCTGTAGCGGCGGCACTGTTATTGGGGAACACCATTCCGGAAACCGCTAAAATTTCGGGAATGCTTGCAGGATGCTATACCGGCGGAACACCGAATTTAGTTGCGATAGGTTTGGCTACCGGGATAAATAATCAAACGCTGGTTCTTGTAAACGGCGCCGATATAGTTGTCGGTGGGCTGTATTTTCTGTTTATTATAGGATTGGCGCCCATTATGACTAAGAAAATTCTTCCGCCGTTTATAAAAGAGCAGGAAAGCGCAGAATTAGCGGCTGATTTGGAAAAAAGAAAAAAGACCGTTTTGGATATTGTGATTGCATTTTCGGTAATGATTCTGATTGTTGGTGTCTCGGCTTTGATCCCGATTTTAATGTTTGGTGAAATCCAGATTGCGGTATTCTTTTTAATACTGACAGCGTTGAGCGTGGGCGCCTCAATGTTCAAAAGGATAAGGGAAATACCGGATACATATAGTATCGGGCTGTATTTTATAATGGTATTTTCGGTCGCTATGGGAAGCATGGTTAATTTCAGCACAATCTTTACAAAATCATCGGCCAATATTTTAATATATACATTTGTTGTTGTATTTCTTGCAGTATTTGTTCATTTGCTTTTTGCGTGGATATTCCGCATCGATTCTCATACGTTTATCATAACTTCTGTCGCCGGCATATTCGGGCCTGCGTTTGTACCGCCTGTCGCCGAGGCAATACGCAACCGAGATGTTGTTCTTGCCGGCATCACTTCGGGGTTGGTAGGCTATGCTGTGGGAAATTATATAGGTTTGCTGGTGGCATGGATTGTAAATATACTAATTTAATTGCCTGGCCGAGAAATTTGTAATACTATATATAATGGTGGTTGAAAGTGAAAAGACTTAATATCCCGAACCTAATTTTTTTGGTTCTCGGCTTTATAGGAATTGCCGATACCATAATTGTTCGCGTGTTTGTTCAGAACATGGATTTGGGCGTACTTTTGCCTTCAGTAATAGGTGTCTTCTTTATAATTCTTTATTTAAGGCCCTTGTGGGACAAGTATTACATAAAGCTGAACAATGTGATTAAGCGCATTATATACTGGGGATTTCTTGTTTTCCTGATTATTTTTATAATTGTCGAAGGCTGCATAATACTTGGCGGAGTTTATAAGCCGCGTCCTGAACAACAGCCGGAATATGTCGTTGTTTTGGGAGCGGGGATCCTGGGAAATGGTATGCCCACTCTTTCGCTGGCCAATCGTTTGGAACGCTGCATCGAATATGCCGCCGAACACCCTGACACAAAGATTATTGTATCGGGAGGGCAGGGAAGAACGGAACCTATGACCGAAGCCGAGGCTATGGCACGGTATCTTGTTGACAGGGGAGTCGAGCCGGAAAGAATTATATTGGAAGACAGATCGACAAGCACAATGGAAAATTTTAAATACACAAGAGAGATAATTGGAGAAGTGGACGAAATCGCTTTTATAACTAACAATTTCCATATTTTCCGCTCCGGCATGCTGGCAAAAAGGAACGGTTTTAAAGCATACGGCTATGGGGCGCCGACGCCCGGAATTGTTTTGGTAAACAGCTACCTGAGGGAATTTTTCGCTTTAATAAAATCGCTGCTGCTGGATTATTGACTTTTTTCTACTGTTTATTTCTATCCTTGACAAGGGTGTCTAAAATCTCCGAGTATAGTTCCTGGGGAAATGAAGTCCAGTTTTTGCATATATTCCTTGCGTCTTCCTTGGAACCTGCGGCTATTTTTATTTCAATCAACGGGAATTTATCCTCGTCTATTTTCAGAAGGGCTGTATATCCGTTGTCTTCATCAGGTGTATAATCCGCGGTAATCATCATCTCATTGCGGATATTTTTACGCATTGATTTTATTATTTCTTTAACCCTTTTTTTCAGGCCTTCGGGGAGCATATGCTCGAACATGTTCAGAACAGACAGTCCTTTTTCAGTAATACCGTACATTTTGCGGCCGTTATCATTATCGACGCGTATAAGGCCTTCTTCAACCAGTTCACTGAAGTACTGCCTTAAGAAAAAGTAATTCATAAACCTGTTTTCGAGCATTATTTTATTGAAGCGGATATCATCAATGGGAATATCCAGGCACCGCATGAAAAAGAGTATAAAAACCTTGTTTTCAGCTGTTTCTGAATAAATAATGTCTTTTTGCATAAATCCTCCATGCCGTTTTATTGAATTAATTATAACATAATGTTAAAATAATTCGATAGATAAAGCTTTTTATAATAATTTGTCTTAAATGTATTAAATATGCGTTTAATGCTTAATATATACAATAATGAAACCGATATTATTTTTATGCGAAGGAAAAAATAAAAAACACAAAAGAGGATGAAAATGAAAATACTTTCGTGGAATGTTAATCAAGGTAAGGACTACCGAAATTTGATTGACATGATCAATATTCTGAATGACTATCGTTCCGATGTTATTTTTTTGCATGAGTTTATAAATAACCGGTATGGTCAAATCCTGCGAAACACGATGGATGAATTGGGTTGGACATACCAGTATTTTACGGGAATCGGGTCAATGAGCGGAATATTGATATTATCCAGAAAGAATTTTTCTCCAAGCAGGTGTAATTATAAAAAACCGTCAAAAAGCTACGGTTGGCTTGACATCCTTTTTGACGACTGCAGAATAAGTGTTCTCGCTGTGAATATCCCGCATGATGACGGTTATATGATTAAAGACGAATACTGGGAACGGCTGTTGGAATACTCGAGGATAAAAACAGTAGATGACTGTTTGATAATAAGCACAATGCATCCTGATAATGAGTCGCCCGAATATAGATATCTTCAGCCAATAAGTGAAATAACAAGAACCGGGTGGATTGATTTGATTCAGGAACACCAGAGTGAAAATCATAAAGAAAGAGGAGAAGGGAGCATACCGGAAAGATTTGATTATGCTTTTGCGTCCAGAATGGCTTATAATTCCGTAACAGCGGCATATTTATCAAAATATGAAAGAGAAAAAGGGTTCACAAGATCGGCAATGGTCGTTGAATTGTTGTAATTTCTTTTGTTCGGAAAAGGAGAATGCATATGTTAGAGACGTTGTACAGGCGGCGGAGCATAAGGAAATTTAAAAATGTACCGCTGGAAAGAGAACGGATAGAAAAAATAACAAAAGCCGCTTTACTGGCTCCATCATCCTGTGGAATACGTCCGTGGGAGTTTATTATAGTCGAATCAAAACAGACGTTGAAACTGCTTTCGGAAGCAAAAGCAAGCGGTTCGGAATTTCTGGCCGGTGCGCCTTTTGCGGTAGTTGTGATTGCCGATGAAACGAAAAGCGATGTATGGATTGAAGATGCCGCGATTAGTTCTGTAATTATTCAGCTTGAAGCGGAAAAATTAGGTCTCGGATCATGCTGGGTTCAAATAAGAAACAGAAGGACAGCCAACGGTGAATCTTCCGAAACATACGTAAAAAAAGTATTGGACATTCCGTTTCACTACAGGGTGGAATGCATTATTGCGGCAGGATACCCGGCGGAACGGAAAAAACCCTACAGCCAGGATGACCTCTTAATGGAAAAAATTCATTATGAAAAGTATTGATCTAAATAATCAACAGCCCCCGGAACACATCTCTTCTTTTATTTCTTACTAAAATTTATCTTTTGAGCTATTGTTTAATACCTTGTCGCCGAAGGAAAGGAAACACTGTCTGAGCTATTAAACAATAGTTTGTGTTTTGCTTGACATTAATTTAATGTTTCCTGTAGTATAGTTAATGATACTTATGAAATGACAAAAACAGGAGTTGATCTGATGGCCGGAACGATAACTGAAAAAATACTTGATAGGCATATAGTTGAAGGGAAGAAAGAACCCGGCAGTGAAATCGCGATTCGCATAGATAACACACTGACGCAGGACGCGACCGGAACGATGGCATACCTTCAGTTTGAGGCCATAGGGATTGACAGGGTGATGACCGAACTGAGCGTTAGTTTTGTTGATCACAACACGCTTCAGACCGATTTCAGGAATGCGGATGATCACAGATATCTGCAATCTGTGGCACAACGCTACGGAATATATTTTTCGCGGCCGGGAAACGGCATTTGCCACCAGTTGTTTCTGGAACGCTTTGCAAAGCCGGGCAATACTCTTATCGGTTCGGATAGCCATACCCCTACGGCCGGAGGTATCGGCTGTTTTGCGATGGGAGCCGGCGGTTTGGATGTGGCATGCAGCATGGCAGGTGCTCCCTTCAGGATTAAATATCCGAAAATAGTAGGGGTAAGGCTTACAGGCAAGCTTCAGCCCTGGGTATCCGCAAAGGATGTGATTCTTGAAATATTAAGGCGTATTGATGTCAAGGGTGGTGTTGGAAAAGTCCTTGAATATTTCGGCGACGGGGTGAAGACATTAAGTGTAACGGACAGGGCGACAATAACAAATATGGGGACAGAAACCGGATGCACTACAAGTATTTTTCCAAGCGACGAGATTACAAAGACATTTTTGGAAAGCCAGGGACGCGGAAGTGACTGGATCGAGCTTACACCCGACGATGATGCGCGATATGATGAAATTATTGAGATTGATTTATCAACGCTCGAACCGATGGTTGCGCTACCGCACAGCCCGGGGAACGTAAAAAAGGTTCGTGAAGTCGGCAGGATTAAGGTGGATCAGGTTGCAATCGGTTCGTGTACTAATTCGTCTTTAAGGGATTTAAAGGTTGTAGCTAATGCCCTGAAAGGGAAAACGATATCGAAAAATTTGCATGTTACGATCAGTCCCGGTTCCCGGCAGGTGGTTGAGCACCTGGTTAGAAGCGGGGAATATCTTGACATTGTCAGAGCCGGGGCGAGAATATTGGAGAACACTTGCGGCCCCTGCATCGGCATGGGCTGTGCCCCAAGCTCCGGCGCGGTATCCGTGCGCACATTCAACAGGAATTTTAAAGGAAGAAGCGGAACGGCAGATGCCGAGGTATATCTTGTCAGCCCCGAAACGGCCGCCGCCGCTGCTATTACCGGGTACCTTACCGATCCGAGGGAATTGGGTGATTTCCCGGAAATTGATATGCCGGATAAATTCATTGTAAACGATAATATGATCCTGCCTCCTCTGCCTCCGGAAGAGGCTAAAAAAGTTGAAGTTATAAGAGGACCTAATATTAAACCGCTGCCGCAGTTTAAGCCGCCGGAAGACGTGCTTTCCGGGAAGGTGATTATAAAGGTAGGAGACAATATTACAACAGACCATATTATGCCCGCAGGCGCAAAGATACTGCCTCTTAGAAGCAATATCCCCGAGATATCGAAACATGTCTTCGAAGCGGTAGACAGTAAGTTCTACGAAAGAGCCAAATCATACGGCGGCGGGTTTATTGTCGGAGGAGAAAACTACGGACAGGGTTCAAGCCGGGAACACGCGGCGCTTGCTCCGAAGTACCTCGGTATAAAAGCTGTAATTGCAAAATCGTTTGCCAGGATACACATGGCTAACCTGGTTAATTTCGGCATAGTACCACTTGTTTTTTCAAATCCTGACGATTATGATTCTATTGATATTGATGACGATATCGAAATAAGAATCGGCGATTTAACGGATGACTTGATTTTGCATAATAAAACAAAAGGGAAAAATATTAAACTTATGCATTCCCTTTCAATAATGGATTCTGAAATTCTATTGTCCGGCGGAAAGTTGCCGTGGATTAAAAAAAGCATGTTTGGAGGAAAGTAAAAAATGCAGAAGATTATGATGAAAACCCCGCTGGTTGAGATGGACGGGGATGAAATGACCCGTGTAATATGGAGATTTATTAAAGATGAACTGATATATCCGTTTGTCGATCTAAAAACGGAATACTACGATCTTGGGCTTAAACACCGTGATGAAACCGATGATCAGGTTACGATTGATGCGGCTGAAGCTACAAAGAAATACGGCGTTGCCGTAAAATGCGCAACGATAACGCCTAATGCGGACAGAGTAAAAGAATATAACCTGAAGAAAATGTGGAAAAGCCCTAACGCAACCATCAGGGCAATTTTGGACGGTACTGTTTTCCGCGCGCCTATTGTTGTAAAAGGTATTAAACCGGCTGTAAGAAGCTGGACCAAACCTATAATTATTGCCCGTCACGCATACGGTGACGTATATAAAAACACGGAAGTTTATGCGGAAGGTCCCGGACAGGCGGAACTTGTTTTTACTGGAAACGACGGGCAGAAGATAACAAAGCATGTCCATACATTTGACGGCCCCGGGGTTTTAATGGCGATGCATAATACCGATCAATCAATAAAAAGTTTCGCCAGATCGTGCTTTAATTACGCTCTTGATCAAAAGATGGATTTGTGGTTTTCAACGAAGGATACGATATCAAAAACATATGATCATCATTTCAAGGATATATTTGCTGAGATATACGAGAATGAATACAGAGAAAAATTTGAAAAAGCGGGTATTGAGTATTTTTACACCCTTATTGATGATGCCGTTGCAAGGGTAGTGCGGTCATCAGGAGGTTTTGTATGGGCTTTGAAAAATTATGACGGTGATGTCATGTCGGATATGATTGCTACCGCTTTCGGAAGTCTTGCGATGATGACATCGGTGCTTGTATCGCCGGAAGGCTATTATGAATACGAAGCTGCCCACGGAACAGTCCAAAGGCATTATTACCGGTACCTTGAGGGAAAACCTACATCAACAAACGCAATGGCAACAATATTCGCCTGGAGCGGGGCCTTTAGAAAACGCGGGGAGCTTGACGGGTTGGAAGACCTCATCGATTACGCAAATAAACTTGAAAAAGCGTCCGTATCAACGATCGAAGACGGTATTATGACAGGTGATCTTGCGGCTTTATCCGAACTGGAGAATAAAACGATAGTAAATACGCAGGAATTTCTTTCCGAAGTAAGAAAACACCTGGAAGCATTATATTAAAATAAGCGGCGGCCTCATTGATATTGGAAGCATTACCGGCATGAAACCGGGGATGCCGATTGCCTGCTTGCCTTACAAAACCGCAAGAAAGAACGCTCCTCCTGGGAAATAGAATTTTAAATTAAAAATACTGAAAAATTATATAGATTTTTATTAAATATATGTTACAATATAACAGGCTGTTTTTTGTCGAAACGAGTATGTAAAGGACAAAAATCTTCCCTAAAATCAATTCTATTCTTAATCCAAGGAGGATGTATTATGGAAAAGAATCCAGCAATCGGGTATCTTCCGGACGAACGGCCGCCAGTCTGGAAACTGCTTCTTTATGCCATTCAACAGGTTATCGTTATGTTTCCTGCAACTGTGGCTGTTGCATTAATCACTGGCTTCCACATCTCGACAACGATTTTTGCGAGCGGGCTTGCGACAATCTGTTTCATCCTTATTACCAGGAAACAAATTCCGTTGTACTACGGCTCCAGCTTCTCGTATATTGCCGCGATTGTCGGTTTAATGTCATCTGAAGCGCTCCTTGGAGCTGAGCTGAATGAAAAGATAGCAGTGGCGCAGTTCGGAATTATTATGTCAGGTTTTGTATCGATTCTTGCAGGATTAATTGTAAACCGTTTTGGCAAAGATTCGATAGAAAAAGTTCTGCCTGCGACGATTACGGGTCCCATTGCAATGGTGATAGGACTGACGCTTGCGGGTACCGCTCTTAGCGACGCAGCTTCCATTGCCATAGATACGGCCGGTACCGTATCTGTCGCGGACGCGCAGATACCTGCCGCACAAAATATGGCCTGGATTATTTCTTTGGTTACACTGCTTTCTACTATCCTTTTTTCGGTGTATTTAAAAGGCTTTTTAGGCCAGCTTCCATTGATTCTCGGGCCGATTGTGGGCTGCATTACCGCTTTTATTATCAAGCTTGCGACCGGCATTGACCTTTTCAAGGTACTGCCGGAAACAGCGGGTAGCGGAGTATTCGCGCTTCCTGTTTTTACACTTCCAAAGCCTACCTGGATGGCCGTTGCGGCGATTATGCCAATAGCGATAGCAACCATTCCGGAGTCAACAGCCCATGTGTATCAATTGGATATTTACGTGAATGATCTGGCCAGGAAAAAAGGATCCGAAAAGAAATACAATATTGCTGAAAAATTGGGCTTGAACCTGATAGGCGACGGTATCGGCGATATCGTGTCCGGATTTATCGGAGGCCCCGCGGGAACCAATTACGGCGAGAATATCAGCGCAATGGCAATAACGAAAGTCTTCTCGGTTTCGGTTCTTCTTGCGGCTTCCGTCATTGCGATGATAATTTCGTGCTTTACGCCTCTGATAAACGCGATATACTCGATTCCCGTTTCTGTAATCGGAGGATTGGAAGTATATCTGTTCGGAGCTATTGCCGCACAGGGTATTGCTATTATGGTTGAGAAAAAGGTTGACCTGTTCAGTGCGAAAAATATAGCGATTATTGCCACGATAATGATTATCGGACTCGGCGGACAATATGCCTTCGGAGGCAATATTCCTTTCTTCGGGATACAGGTGCCATGCGTAGCGGGTGCCGCGATATTCGGAATCATACTCAATCTCATTTTGAGTATCGGCAAAAAAACAGAGTAAACCGGGAAAACCTAATTTACCTGTGGAAATAAAACAGAACGGGAGATGGCACCGTATTGCTGTCTCCCTCCATAATCTTTATATAAAAAAATAGTCGTTAACGAAAAATTTTTGTTGACAGCTAGTAAAATGTGGGTATAATTATATTGTAAAAGAAAAGAGAAAAGATTTGCGACTTTCAGTCGATAATGGCAAACCCGTTGAAAAGCGGGGACGCAAAGCTAAAGGGCCTAAAGCGTAAAGCAATGGCAGCCTGGCTACCGAAATTGGGAGTTTTTTTATTTCCTCGCAGACACTAAAGAAAGGGGTATGATTGAAAGTCACAAAAACTTAACATTATAAAATCAGGAGAATGCTAAGAAAATCTTTTCACCGATAAAGGCAAACCCGCTGAAAAGCGGCGGCGCAAAGCCAAAGGGCCTAAAGCGCAAGCAATGGCAGCCTGGCTACCGAAGGGAGAGATTTTTATATGAAAAAGTTAATCGCTTCCATAGCGGTGCTCCTGCTTCTTACTACGGTATATGCCATACCTGCCGATGCCGCGGACGTTTATGTCGACACTGACGGAGTGAATGACGGTATTGTAGGAATATCATATAACGGAGAAGCGGATACACGCTATAAAGTAATGATTTCAAAGGGTTCGGAAGAGTATTATTATGACTATTTCGGCCCCGGAATAGAGTATTTCCCTTTGCAAAACGGCAACGGGAACTATAAAATCAGTTTCCTGGAATTAATGTCCGGGACAAAGTATAAGGTAATATACACAAAAAATATCAATGCTGAAATTGAGTCGGATACAACGGTTTTTCTTCAATCGGTACAGAATGTCAACTGGAACAGCGAAATGGAAACCGTGGCTCTGGCTAATGAACTGGTTAAGGGCTTAACAAGTGATAAAGATAAGGTTGAAGCGATATACCTGTATATTGTATCAAACATTAAATATGACTATGAAAAGATAAACACTGTTGACAGCCGGTATATCCCTGATGTAGAGGGTACGCTTAAGTCTAAAAAAGGCATATGTTATGATTATTCGGCTTTGTTTGCTTCAATGCTGAGAAGCCAGGGGATACCGGCAAAACTTATAAAGGGTTATACGGATAATGTTGAAGGGTACCATGCATGGAATGAGGTATTAATTGACGGACAATGGGTAATAATTGATACTACATATGACGCAATGATGAGATCGTATAATTCTGATGAAGGTTATGAGAAAAATCATACCGAGTACCGGATAGCAAGAGTATATTAAGCAGAATCACGGCAAGTAACGGCAAAAAAATATATGTATGAAATCATGGCTTTGAAATGGATTATGCCGTTTAATCAGGTTAATTAGTGTGCCGTCTGTCCTGTTCCTAACTACACGTTATATCAGGGCAGACGGCACTTTTTTGAAGCGGTGGAAGAAATTGCCCGACATTTTCATCCGCCGGTTTTATTTAGAAAGGAAAAAACTTTTTCAAAGCAGTCCCGGTTACTTGCAGCTTCGCACCTGTAATATTATAATGTGAATAATACAAAAAGTTGCAACCGAACAATTCTGCATGATGCGGTTAAGTCCGAAATGGCGAGGCAGAATAATACCATTGTCGTAATTAAGGCAGGGGATAAACACGGAAACATTCAGGCTCCAGAAGTATTTGGCGTACTGCGGGGTTGCTTCCCGCAGAAAAGCTGAAGAATATATACGCAGCGGAATGGTAAAAGTAAACGGTGTAGTTGTTACGAAAATGGGGACAATCGTTACCGAGGCTGATAATGTCGAGTTAAACGGAAAGCCTGTACGTATTGAAAAAAACAAGATATATATCATGCTTCACAAACCCCGCGAGTATGTAACGACAGTGCGTGATCCGCAGGGAAGAAAAACCGTTATGGATTTGGTTCAGGGCATTAATGAAAGGGTTTATCCTGTCGGGCGCCTTGATTATGATACGTCCGGCCTGCTACTTTTGACAAATGACGGTGAACTGGCTTATAAAATGACTCACCCGAGTTATGAAATATTAAAGGTTTATGTAGCGACTGTTGAAGGGCATCCGTCGCAGGAAACGATTAGAAGCCTTGAATCGGGAATAAGAATAGACGGTTATGTAACAGCGCCGGCAGGTGTTAAAGTAATTGAGAAATATAAAGACAGGACGAAACTTGAGATAACAATACATGAGGGCAGAAACAGGCAGGTCAGGAAAATGTGTGAGGCAGCGGGACACCCGGTAATTATGCTTAAAAGGATTAAGCTTGGCTGCCTGTCTTTGAATGGTTTGAAATCCGGTCAATGGCGATTTCTGACACAGCGTGAAATAAAAAAATTAAAAGGGATGATGTGAATAATATGCAACGGCAAGCAGTGATTAAGCATTTTACATATTACTTCAGGCAGATGATGAAGTTTTATGAGCTAAAAGTTCCGCGGGTTCCCCAGGTACTTTTTATATTGCTATTGGCGGTATTGTTCGGCATACGGGTTTTGGTACAGCCGCTAATCGTTGAGTTGAACATATATTACCAGCAGTTTTTAACGGCGTACTCCGATTTCAATTCGGCGCCCGAAAACGTTGACGCGTTTATGAAGTTTATGCTTTCCGAAGAGTATAAGCAATTTGTTGAAACAACGCTTAAAGTGCTTGGAATTGTTGCAATTCAATACGCTTTAACAATTCTTTTGTCGTTTTTTTACCTGGGTGCTTATCTTGTCGATCTTGAAGCCCGGGAGGTTTCTTTTGCCGTTTATATGAAAAAATTCCTGGCCGCTCTTCCGAGGTTTATCGGTTTTCAGGTTTTGTTCCATATAGGAATAGGTATTCTGGGTTTGCTTTTTTCTGTATTCATAAGCCTGCTTATATTAATACTTCCTTTAATGTATATCGTTGTTATTTTTCTTCCTTTCGCATGGCTTGTTATCGAGGTCATATTCATATTCAAGGAAATTACGCTGTTGGACACGGGTGTCGGGATATTCAAAAATTTCGCCCTGTCGTGGAAACTGTCGGCAGGCAACAGGTTTATGATCGGAAGGAATATATTTTTTATCGTAATTCTTAATATGCTTGCAAACATGCTGGTTGTGGGTTCAAATATACTGCTGTCGCTTTTCATAATTTCGTTTATCGAGGTTATTGTATTGTTAATAAAACAAAGACTGATAGCATTGATGTATATATCAAGAACAAGGATAGAAAAAGATAATAATGCAATAAAGCATGAGGAAGATTGACAGAATACGTCGCAAAACGTATAATTTTTAGGTAAACTTACGAAGGATAATTTAAGTACAGTTCAAAGCTGTATACGCGATACCTTATTGGAGGAATACCATATGCGTTTTTACAATATCGAGAAATTTGATCCGCAGTTGGCCAAAGCAATATACGGTGAATTGGAAAGGCAGAGGAATAAAATTGAACTTATCGCTTCGGAGAATTTCGTAAGTGAAAATGTTCTGGAAGCAATGGCAACTCCCCTTACAAATAAATATGCCGAAGGTTATCCGGGAAAACGGTATTACGGCGGATGCGAATATGTGGACATAGTGGAAAACCTGGCAATTGAGCGTGCCAAAAAATTGTTCGGGGCGGAGCATGCGAATGTCCAGCCCCATTCAGGCGCACAGGCCAACATGGCTGTTTTTTTTGCGGTCATGAACCCGGGGGACACGTTTATGGGCATGGATCTCGCACACGGCGGCCATTTAAGCCACGGCATGGCAATTAACATGTCGGGGAAATACTATACTGCCATTCCGTATGGAGTCAGAAAAGAAGATGGTTATATAGATTATGACGAACTGGCGGAGCTTGCGCGGAAACACAGGCCCAAACTGATAATAGCGGGCGCGAGCGCCTATTCGAGAGAAATAGATTTCAGGCGTTTCAGGGAGATCTGCGACGAAACAGGTGCGTATTTGATGGTTGACATGGCCCATATAGCCGGCCTTGTAGCTGCCGGATTGCATATGAACCCTGTGCCGTATGCGGATTTTGTTACGACTACGACGCATAAAACGCTTCGCGGCCCAAGGGGCGGAATGATCCTGTGCAAGGAAAAATACGCAAGGGATATAGATAAAGCCGTCTTTCCCGGTATCCAGGGAGGCCCGCTTATGCATGTGATTGCGGCAAAGGCCGTTGCTTTACAGGAGGCATTAACCGACGGTTTCATTAAATACCAGGAGCAAATTGTCGCGAATGCGAAAGCCCTTGCTGAAAACCTTATCGATTTTAGTTTTGACATTGTATCGGGCGGAACAGATAACCATATGATGCTTGTTGACCTTACGAATAAAAATATAACCGGAAAAGATGCCCAGCACCTGCTGGACGAAGTGCTAATAACCGTGAATAAAAACGGAATTCCTTTTGATACGAGAAGCCCGTTTGTTACAAGTGGAATAAGAATCGGAACACCTGCTGTCACGGCAAGAGGAATGAAAGAAGACGAAATGCGGGAAATCGCGAAGCTTATTGCGATGACGATTGACGATTTCGATTCAAACAAAGATTATGTGATTGAATCCGTTAAACGGCTGACAGCACGCTTTCCGCTGTACCAGTGAAGTTGAATCGTATGCCATTATATGAAAACATCGGCCCGACTCGGCTTTCTTCAATCCCGGTTGGGTTTGACGCTTTGAAACCGTTCAGGAAACCCGTAAACGGCGAAACGAAAGCAGTCGTTGACAAAAACAGGGGCAGTGGTTATAATGTAGTTTGTTGGTTTTTTGGAGTTGGACGAGGCAAAGCCGGAGGTATGTTATGCGAATAGATATTTCCAAGGTAATTAAAACTCCGGGTTCAAAAATGGAAATATATGAAGCCGGTATAATCGAAAATATGAAGAATATTTACGGATTAATATCGGTAACCGGTCCGGTTGTTTTTAAGGGTTCGCTTAACAATATTAACGGAATGCTCCGTCTCAACGGCAAAGCCTGCTGTACCTATGAAACCCAATGCGACATCTGCGGGAACAAAATAACAAGGGACCTGCAGGCAGACATTCATGAGGTTTTGGTTAAAGAACAAACAGAGCATGATGACGACCAGTATGTATACAAGGATAACTGGCTTGAGTTGGATAAAATCTTGTCGGACAATATAGTGCTGAGTTTACCGATGAGTCACCGGTGCAGTGATAAATGCGATATTATTTGCGCCGGATGCGGGAAACCAGTTACCGGTACGGGATGCGGTTGTGAAGACGAGCAGCCTATAGATCCGAGATTGGTTGTCTTAAAGGAATTAATTGAAGATGATACGGGAAAACAGTCCGGAACGGAGGTGTAATAAATGGCAGTACCTAAAAGGAAAGTTTCCAAGCAAAGAAGAGACAAGAGAAGAACACATTATAAGCTGACTGCTCCCGGTTTGGTTGAATGCAGTCATTGCCATTCTTTAAAATTGCCGCACAGGGTGTGCAAGGAATGCGGCTATTATAAGGGAAAAGAAGTTTTGAAAGTGGAAGCGTAAGAAAGAACAATTTTAAATAATAGCAGCAATAGCTGCTATTATTTTTTGGAGCATGAATTTTGATGAACCGGATTAAAATTTTGGAAGTAACAGGCGGAAGCATAGCCGATGAGGCAGGCATAGAACCGGGAGATATATTGCTGTCAATAAACGGGAAGGCTGTAAAGGATATATTTGATTACCGGCTTTTTTTGGCCTGCGAAAATGTTCTGGTAGAAGTAGAGAAAAAGGACGGGAGTATTTTAAGAATAGATATAGAAAAGGATGAAGACGAAGATATAGGCCTGCTGTTTGAAAACCCTCTGATGGATAAGGAAAGACACTGCAGGAATAAATGTATTTTCTGTTTCATTGATCAGCTTCCCAGGGGTATGCGTAAATCCCTGTATTATAAGGATGATGACGTAAGGCTGTCATTTCTTTTCGGAAATTATGTTACAATGACGAATATAGACCATGATGAGCTTAATCGTATTATCAAACACAGGCTGTCACCCGTTAATGTCTCGGTTCATACTACGAACCCTGAACTAAGAGTTTATATGATGGGGAACAAAAATGCCGGCGATGTGCTGTCAAAGATGAAGCTCCTTGCCGAAGGCGGAATTTCGCTGAATGCGCAAATTGTGCTTTGCAGGGGAATAAACGACGGAACTGAGCTTGATAAAACGCTGGACGACTTATCGGGATTAATTCCAAGCCTTAAAAGCGTATCGGTAGTTCCTATCGGCTTGACGCGTTTTCGGGATAATCTTCCGCAAATACGGCCGTATGATAAAAAATCGGCTTTATCCGTAATAAGTCAGGTAGAAGAATGGCAGCGGAATTTTAAAAAAAGAACCGGCAGCCGTATCGTGTTTCTTGCGGACGAATGGTATCTTATGACCGGAACAAGGCTTCCGGAGTACGAGCATTATGAAGATTTTCCGCAGCTTGAAAACGGTGTTGGAATGGTGCCGCTGCTTATACAGGAGTTCAGCGATGCGCTGCAGAGCGGGAAAAAACCGTATAAGAAAGGGACTGTAAGCATCGCGACAGGAACAAGTTCATTCAGCACAATATCAATGCTCGCAAAACAGGCCGAGAATCATTATCCCGGCGTAAAAGTTCATGTATATCCTATAATCAATGAATTTTTTGGCAATACTGTTACTGTAACAGGCTTATTAACAGGAATGGATATTTACACGCAACTTAAAGAAAAACCGCTCGGGGACAGGCTGCTGCTTTGTTCCACAATGTTCAGGGCGGGAACATGCATATTCCTCGATGATATGTCATTGGATAAATTAAGCGGCCTGTTAAATATCCGGGCCGTTAAGGTCGAGAACAACGGGGAGGCATTGCTGGATGCCATTACCGTAATGCCTTAACCCTGGCCCGCCCCGTAAAAGGAAGTTGTTTGAATGTTTATTATAAATATGTTACAATATGGTTACCGCATTGCTGTTGCGCTTGTCACATAAATCGGCGTACTCGCGTTTCCGGCTGCTACCGGTGTCCTCGTTAACGGAATTATATCTTTATTCGGAGTGATAAAATGGAAAAGAAGTTGATAACGGGACAGTTTAACGACTCATTTACTCCTGTTATGGATGGCGTAACAAATGTTGTAAAAAATTACGCTTACTGGCTTGATAAAAAATACGGTGAAAGCTATGTCGCCACACCGGCATACCCCGGATATATCGACAGGGAAGAATTCCCTGTGCTCCGTTATTATTCGATACCTCTAAAAATGAGAGAACCATACAGAATTGGGCTTGAACTTTTAGATATTAACTTCAGAACAACTATAAAGAATATTTCTTTCGATATAGTTCATGCGCACTGCCCGTTTACGTCGGGCGCTATTGCCCTGCAGATAGCAAGAAAAAAGAATATACCGATTGTCGCGACGTTCCATTCGAAATTCTACGACGATTTTAAGCAGGTGCTTAAAATTGACGCGTTTGCAAAGCTCTGTACCAGAATGGTAATAGACTTTTTTAACCGCACCGATCAGGTATGGACGGTTAGTAAAGGCGCTGCGGATACGCTTCGTGAATATGGATATAAGGGGCATATTGAAGTAGTGCCAAACGGAACTGATTTTGATATCCCTGAAAATTTGGAAACACTGATTGAGAAAACGGAGAAAAAACTCGGGCTTAACAGTTCCGACCTTGTGTTTCTGTTCGTCGGGCAGCATATCTGGCAGAAAAATGTAAAGCTTCTGATTGATTCGCTCAATCATATAAAAGAACAAATTCAATACAAAATGTTTTTCGTCGGCGACGGGTACGCAAAGGAAGAGCTTGAAACATATGTTAAGCAATTGGGGCTTGATGACAGGGTGTTCTTTTTAGGGAAGATCCTTGACAGGGATTACCTCCGTTCATTATTTGCGAGGGCGGATTTGTTTCTTTTTCCTTCCGTATATGACAATGCTCCGATTGTTGTCCGGGAAGCCGCCGCTGTCGGAACGCCTTCGCTTGTGATAGCGAAAAGCAATGCCGCCGAAGGAATTGTTGATAATGTAAATGGTTTTTTATCTGATAATGATTCGGTTTCATATTCAAAGAGAATTGTTGAAATTGTTAATAAGAGGGATGAGCTTAAAAATATAGGCAAAAAAGCACAGGCAACTATTTACCGGAGCTGGGAAAGCATTGTTGATGAAGTGTATGAAAGGTATATGGGAATTATCAGCAGTTATAAACGGAAGCACAGAATTTCGTAATTTCCGTTCTTTATATTTTTCCTTTGCCGATTAATTAAATAGTTTTTTTGGAAAAATAATATGCAAGTTGCATGCTTGGATATCATATGTATTTTCAGAACCTGTTTATAGATAAAGTGGACAAAATGCGGGAAATTTTAATTTTAAAAATACCTGGTGAAACTTAATGGATTTGATTTCTATTGTACTTATAGCAATCGGTCTGGCTATGGACGCTTTTGCTGTTTCCGTTTCTTGCGGATTATGTGTTAATTACGGGCGTTACGTGATCGCTTTTAAATCGGCGTTTATGTTTGGCTTTTTTCAATGGGGGATGCTGTCCCTCGGCTGGGTGGCAGGGTTTGCTTTCCGGGCATATATCGAGCCTGTCGATCATTGGATAGCGTTTATACTGCTTGCGTTAATCGGAGGCAAGATGTGGAAGGAGTCAATGGATGAGAACGGTACCCCGATCGATTTAACAGGTTTTAAAATGCTGTTGGCACTTGCGCTTGCTACAAGTATTGACGCTTTCGCCGCGGGTATCGGAATTTCAGCTCTTGGATATCATATCTTTATACCGTCGATATATGTCGGAGTAATAACATTTATTCTGTCTTTGCTGGGCGTGCTGTTAGGCTGCAAAATGGCGCAATACGCGCGATACAGAAAATACCTTGACAGGCTGGGGGCTGTTATTCTGATAGGAATCGGAATAAAAATACTCGTCGAACACCTGTACTGAAAACAGACATTTATTCAACTTCAAAGGTTTTGTCCGTCGCATTGAAAGGTATATTTCCGTTTTTTATTCCCGAAGATAAAATTACTTTTTTATCTTTTGTTATAAATATCGCTTCGGTATTCTCAAGGCTTTCGACCAATTCCATTCCTTTGTCGGGCCCTAAAAGAAAAGCCGTTGTAGACAACCCGTCGGCCATTGTTGATGACGGGCAGATTATAGATACCGACGCGAGATTATTGTCTTCCGGATACCCGGTTCTGGGATTTAAAATGTGATGGTAGCGTTTGTTTTCTATTTCAAAATACCTTTCATATATTCCCGATGTCACAACCGACATATTTTTAACCTGGATTATTCCGATGTAATTCCCTTTTGAACCGTATGGATCGCGAATCCCGATTTGCCATAACGATCCGTCTGGCTTGCTTCCATGAAGATACAGGTTTCCGCCGAGGTTAAGCATCGCGCTGCGGATATTTGTCCGTGACAGGTATTCGACAAGCCTGTCCGTAATATATCCTTTTGCGATAGCTCCAAGATCAAGGGACATCCCCTCTTTGGACAGAAACAGCGTGTTATTTTCGTAATTGATTTTTATGTTATTGTAATCAACCTTTTCAAGCGCGTTTTCAATTTCATTTTCCGAGGGCAAACGAGGGTTGTTGCCGTTTATATCCCAAAGATCAATCAACGGTCCGATACTTATGTCAAAAAGGCCTTCCGAAATATCACTGAACAATAAAGACGAACGAATAATCTCAACTGTTTCATCGGAAACCGTTACGGGTTTTCCCGCGTTGTTATTAGCTTCCGATATTTCACTTTCCGGAACATGCCGGCTGAATTTATTCTCATATTTTTTTATTTCATCGAATAAATCGTCGAATACCGCGCGGGCGTCTTTTTCTTTCTCATACAGCGTAATCTCGATAACGGTATTTAGCATGAAACGGGATTCTTTTACCGGATCGTTCCTGTATGGCGAACTACTTATACAGGAGGTTTGAAAAAACATCAGAAATATTAATAAAAAAAACAGGCAGGTTCTCTTCATACGCAAACTCCAGCAGATTATGCAGTAATTTGGATAATTAAGCAATTCTTCAATATATTTTAACATAATAATACGGCTTTTAGTATTATGTATTTGAACAATGCGTTATGAATTTGATAGAATTAGTACTATAAATTGATGATAGTAGTATTTTTGCCGGTAAACGGTTTAAAAAGGTGCTTATGAAAAAGAACGATATATATATAATTACAGCGGCTGTACTGCTTGCAGCCGCGGCATGGCTTATGATAAGCGGAATACAAAAAAAAGGTTCCGGAGAAGAAGTAATTGTTTATAAAGACGGTGAAGTGTTTTATGCCGGCCCGATTAGTGCTGATACAACAATTACCGTCGAGGACGAAAAGGGAAACATTAACATTGTTGTCGTTAAAGATGGCAAGGCAATTATCGAAAAGGCCAACTGCCCGGATCAAATATGCGTTCATACGCGGCCTGCAGAAAAAGACGGTCAGTCAATAATATGCCTTCCAAACAGGGTTTCGGTTGAGGTGAGAAATACCGGAATAAAAGATATAGACGGAGTTTCGGAATGATGGATCATAAAAATGTTAAGCAAATGGTTTTTCTCGCAGTAATGACATCATCTGCAATAATCATTCATTTTATTGAAAGCCTGTTCCCGCTGCCGTTCGCACTGCCCGGAGTTAAACTGGGGCTTTCAAACACGGTATCTTTAATTGTGCTTTATATTTACGGACCGGTTCCGGCTTTTTCTATTCTTATTATAAGGGTCTTATTGTCGTCATTTCTGTATGCCGGTTTATCAGGTGTAATATTCAGCCTTGCGGGAGGACTGTTAAGTTTTTCGGCAGCGGTTCTGATCTGGAGGATTAGGGATAAAGGGTTCAGTATAGTCAGCGCAAGCACCGCGGGAGGAGTTTTTCACAATATTGGTCAGATACTTGCCGCGTACGCGGTACTCCGCACATATTCGGTGTTCTATTACCTTCCCGTTCTTATTTTATCCGGTACGATTACGGGGATTGTTACAGGCATTTTGGCGCGGACCCTTGTTCCAAGGCTGAAAAACATATTCAGACCGTTTTAAAAGACATAGTTCGCTGCGCACCGGTTAAAGCACATAATTTTTTTCGGTGTTACCAGTGTAAATTTACAGGTTTATGAAAAATGCTATCACAAGTTTTCGCCTGCCGGAATATATTGATATTATCGACAATGGATCCTGGGGGTGCCCTATATGAGAATATTTGTAATAAAAATGCCTCGATTTTTAGGAGGTTTGCTGAGAAGGGTTTTCAAGATTCATTAAAACAGGACTTGTTGAACGGCGAAAACGTCTGTTAAAAGCTTTATCGGAATCCATGAAACGTAAAAACCCCCGGAACAAATCCGGGGGTTAATACTTTTTAGTTTAAAAAATTTGCCGAAAAAATACTAAACGGTCTTCTTTGCCGAGCGCAAGCAATTTGCGCATACATTCATTCTTTTTGTCACACCGTTTATCGTCATTTTAACTTTTCTGATGTTCGGTTTCCAGGCTCTATTTGTCCTTCTGTGTGAATGGCTTATCTGAATTCCGAAATGCTGCCCTTTATCACAAATCTCACATTTTGCCACAGCCATGCACCTCCTTGAAAATATCAATTGTAACGGGACTTATATTTATTCCCGGCTTCTGCAAAAATATTCTAAAGTGTGCAATTACGCAACAAATACTATTCTAACACAGCAGCCTTCCAAAATGCAAGTATTTTTTCACCATTCCGGTACGTTGTTTATTACATTGAAACGGAACACCCGAAACAGGACCCGCGGAAATAGTGTTCGTACACTGCTCATTGAACTATTGTACAATAACGTCAACAAAGAGCTTCATTTGCAAGAGCTATACAGCTCAATAGTTCCTCCGAGAAGCCCGTAAGAACTATGACAAAAGCCAGCGGGTGGCTCGGGTTTTTTCGGTGACGACGGGCGACATGCTCCGAAGCCCTGCTGCCCACAGGGAACTGTGGAGCGGGTTAATGAGCGACCCGGGATATGGAGACCTCTCTGTAAACATAAATCATGATCTGAAGCGTGTCGAATGGTATGCGCTTTGTCGCCCCAGGAAACGAAACACCCGTGCCGGGACCCGCGGAAACAGTGTTCAAAACCTGCCTTTTGAACTATTGTACAATAACGTCAACAAAGAGCTTCATTTGCAAGAGCTACACAGTTCAGCTCGGGCAAGTCGAAACTCGCAAAAATGCTTTGAATAATTTTTGAAGGAAGCATTTTTGCTCAGACAGTTGACTTGCTTATCCTCGCTCTGACTGTATATCTCTATGCTGCTTCCGCTATAGTTTCCGTTATTGTACAATAGTTCTTCGCAATTATTGCGCTGATTTAACCAGTCAAACAGCGGGTGGTTAACGGGTCGAGGCGTTGCTGCCGCGTTCCGGTTGGTACGCAGCTCTGGTTCGGATGTTTCGTCTAATTGCATTTTTGCGGAAAATGCGGTAGACTTTTTTTAACAAATGCGTAAGTTGAAAGGGTTGAACGCATTGGGCTGTTCCGGTATAAATGATATACTTAACCAGAGCGTAAGGAATGTACGCCAGGTTGGAAAGGTAATAGCGCAAAAACTTAATAAACTTGGCATTAGCACAGTCGGTGATCTTGTAACCTATTACCCGAGGGATTACGAGGACCGGAACCTTGAAAAAAAGGTAAATGAGCTTGTCGATGGAGACGAGTGCTCCGTTGTCCTGACGGTTATGACCGATATATCATTCAGCAGGCCGAAACGCAATATGAAAATATACAAGACCACCGCCGGCGACGGCAGCGGCATCGTAATACTGACTTGGTTCAACCAGGACTATGTCCGCGAGCAGATACAGAAAGATAAAAGTTATGTATTTTACGGGAAGGTAAAAAAACGCGGCTTTTATATTGAAATGATAAATCCAATCTATGAAGACGCCGCTTCGGTAAGGAGAAAGACCACCGGGATACAGCCCTTATACCATTTAACCGAAGGGCTTACCCAGCAATATTTGCGGATGATCCAAAGAAACGCCCTCGATATGGTTATCGGAAAATTAACCGATATCCTCCCGGATGAACTGAAAAAAAGGTACGCTCTTGCGGAATTTAACTATGCGCTCGAGAACATTCACTTCCCTGCGGGGATAAAAGAAAAAGACGAAGCGAGAAAACGGCTGGTTTTTGAGGAACTTCTCATTCTGCAGCTTGGGTTGCTGCATTTAAAAAACAGCCAACGGACCGTTTCGGGCATTGAATTCAAGCCCGACGCGAGAATTTCAAAATTTATCGAAAGCCTCCCGTTTAAGCTGACGAACGCGCAGTTTAGGGTATACAATGAAATACATGAAGATATGATCGGTAAACGGCAGATGAACAGGCTTATACAGGGGGATGTCGGTTCGGGCAAAACAATTGTTGCGGTAATCGCTATGCTGCTGGCAATTTTTAACGGTTACCAGGCCGTGTTTATGGTGCCTACCGAAATACTTGCCGAACAGCACTATAACAGCGTAACCCCGCTTGTCCGAGAATTCGGCGTTAAAACATCGCTTTTAACCGGAAGTGTAAGCAAAAAGAAGAAAGAACAGATAAAAGACGGGATAAAAAACGGGGAGTATGACCTGGTAATAGGAACGCATGCGCTGCTCGAAGAGGATGTTGTTTTTTCGAAGCTCGGCCTCGTTGTAACGGATGAACAGCACAGGTTCGGAGTTAAGCAGAGGGCGGTGCTGACGTCTAAATCAAATCCCGATATCCTTGTTATGACCGCGACTCCGATACCTCGAACCCTCGCGCTTATATTATACGGCGATCTTGATATTTCCATTATTGATGAGCTTCCGCCGAATCGGAAACCCGTGAAAACATATGTTGTCGATGAATCAATGCGGGAAAGGATAAACCAGTTTATCAGAAAACAGGTAAATGAAGGCAGGCAGGTTTATATAATATGCCCGCTTGTAGAAGAATCGGAGGTCGTTGAAGCGGAAGCCGCGATGTCCCTTGCCGAAAAATTAAGGGAGAACGATTTAAAAGGGCTCACCGTGGGACTGATACACGGAAAAATGAAGTGGAAGGAAAAAGAAGCCGTAATGAGGAATTTTGCTAAAGGACTGATACAGGTACTGGTTTCGACAACGGTTGTCGAAGTCGGCGTGGATGTCCGGAACGCCACCGTTATCGTGGTGGAAAATGCGGAACGTTTTGGTTTGGCGCAGCTTCATCAGCTTCGCGGAAGAGTGGGAAGAGGGGAGCACCAGTCATACTGCATCCTTTTTTGCCAAAGCCGGAATGAAATAGCGCTGAAGAGAATGGAGATCATGGCTAAATATACCGACGGCTTTAAGATATCCGAAAAGGATATGGAGTTAAGAGGCCCCGGGGACATATTCGGAATCCGGCAGCATGGGCTCCCTGAATTTAAAATAGCCAATTTATATGAAGATATTGAAATTTTAAAAGAAGCGCAGAAAGCCGCCGATGATATAATAAAGCATCAGAAGCTTGAAGGACGGGAAGACTATAAAAAGCTGCACAGCCATTTAGTTAATCTTTTTCAGGATATGATCAATGAGGTGGCTTTAAATTAACGCTGATGCCAAAGGGTATAAATTTTGTTTTTCCGGGCAGTTTTTAGGAAGGGGGATCCCCATTATTAGGGTTATAGCCGGAAAAGCCGGAGGAATAAGGCTGAAAACGCCAAAAGGCTTGAAAACCCGGCCGACAATCGACAGGGTGAAAGAGTCGGTGTTCAATATACTGGCTCCGTATATTAAAGGCATGGTCCTTGATCTGTTTTCGGGAACAGGGTCTCTTGGCATCGAAGCATTAAGCCGCGGCGCCGATTATGCGGTGTTCGTCGATTCGGACAGGAACTGCTGCCGTATTATATCCGAAAATCTTGAAAGAACGGGATTTTCCGATAAAGCAAAGGTTTATTGCCGCAAAGCCGGCCAGGCTATAAAAGAGCTTGGGAAAAACAGAACAGGTTTTGACATTGTTTTTCTCGATCCCCCGTATTTGCGGAATTTTATACAAGATACGTTACAACTTTTAATTGAAAATGGTATAATAAAGCATAAAGGAATAATAGTTGCGGAACATCACAGGGACGAACCCGTTCAAACCGAAGGCTCGGGGTTGGAGATATTCAGGTCTGCCGATTATGGCGAAACAATTGTATCATTCCTTGTTTATAACGGCTGAAGCGCGTTTACTGCCGTAAGCCGCGGTATTTTTAAACGAATGGAGATGAGTTTATTGAGGATACTTGTTTATCCGGGCAGTTTTGATCCCGTTACAAACGGGCATCTTGACATAATAGAACGAGCCGCGAAAATATGCGATAAGCTGATTGTCGCAGTGCTGGTAAACCGGAATAAGGCTCCTGTTTTTTCAATTGAAGAAAGAGTTGCTTTATTAAAAGAAGTGCTGGACGGAAAGCCGAATATTGAAATTGCCGCTTTTTCAGGCCTGCTTGTGGACTTTATGAAAAAGAAAGGCGCGAATACGATAATAAAAGGGTTAAGAGCCGTATCGGATTTTGAGTATGAATTTCAGATGGCGCTTTTAAACAAACACCTTGACAATAACATTGAAACGCTTTTTATGATGACCGGGATAAATTATTCATACTTAAGCTCAAGCGCAGTCAGGGAACTTGCAAGCCATGGAGGCAACATAAAGGGTTTAGTTCCCGATATTATTATAGATAGAATTTATAAAAAGTTTGAAGAAAACAGGAAGTAAGCTTGCAGCCGTTTAAAGTGAAGAAAAGCCAGGGGGAAAAAGGATGGAGATTCTAACACTATTGGAAGCATTGGAAGATTTGGTTGAACGGGCGGTTTCGGTGCCTTTTACCGGCAAATGCATGGTTGGAAGGGACGAAATTCTTGATCTTATTCAGGATATACGATTAAAACTGCCCGATGACATTAAGCAAGCCAAATGGATAAGCGAGGAACGGGCGCGAATCCTTGCCGAAGCACAGCAGGAAGCCGACGCGATTGTTCAAAACGCCGAAAGCCGGATTGCGGCAATGGTCGATGAACATGAGATCTGCCGCAGAGCGTATGAACAAGCGGAGGTTATAATCACAAACGCGAAAAAGAACGCGAGGGAAATCCGGCTTGGAACAAGGGAATACGCCGATGATATCTTGAATAAGGTTGAAGAAATACTGGAAGACACACTCGATGTAATCAAGGTAAACAGAAACGAACTGAAATAAGTTACCTACCGGCGCGGCTTTGTTATGCGATACTGTCTATAGATTAGTATTACTGCTATCCCCATCGCGATAATTGCTATGTATAAAAAGGACAGGACGCCGGAATAACCCGTATTGTATAATGCTTCCGAATTTATTTTTATTGCCACTGCTGCGGTATCCGGCATAAAAATTGCCGAGTATGCGGCCGCAATGAGCCCGTGAAGGACTTTTCCACAGAAATATTTCCTTAGGTTTAATTCCCGAGGGCAAACCCCTGTTACCTGAGTATAAACGGAGAAACCTCCGAATCCGCACAGGAAACCGGCCAGAATAATTTTCAGCTGTACCGGAACGGATGATGATATGCTTAATATATATAGTCCGTATGTAATTTCAAGGCTGCCGGCGAAAAAAACCTTTATAATGTCGTTGTAATAATAATCAGTTCCGAAAACCAAAGCCGGAATTTTGCCTATAAGCGTGAAAATTCCGGTGTTATCAAGAGTCTGAACAAAAACGGCAAAAAAAATTATTGTTCCCGATATTCTAAGCAGTATCATGACCGAATCGGCAACAGCGCTGGCCAGCAATCTGCCCGACAGCTTTGTGGGCTTATTTTCAACCGGAATGGCTTTTTTCAGATCCGGCTGTTTTTTTATGCGTGAAACAAATCCGGTTCCAATGCCGACGGTAATACTTGCGAGTATATGGCATAACAATAAAGTGAATCCGAGCCGTGAGCTGCCGAAAAAACCCGCTCCGACAGCGCCTGCAATGAAAAGCGGCCCGGAATTGTTGCAGAAGGCAAGAAGTCTTTCTGCCTGTTCGCGCGTCAGGAGCCTTTTTTCGTATAAATCGGCTGTATATTTGGCGCCTGCCGGATATCCGCTCAACCACCCGGCAATAAGAGGGAACGCTGCGTTACCGGGCAGATTGAACACGGGTTTCATTAAAGGTTCGAATACTCTGCCTATTGTATATATTGCTCCTGTGTCGAGAATCAGCCTTGAGACCACAAAAAACGGCAGCAGTGAAGGGAATATGACATTTAGACACAGATTGACGCCTTTTCTTCCGGATTCAATAACGCTGTTGGGGTTTATAAGCAGAACGGCAAATAAGCCGAGTAATACGGCGCAGACAAAATATGACATTCCTTTACGGTTGCGTGCGGACATGTATCCTCCGGTTCGGGCACTTGCGTGCCGGGCAGTTATAAATTTGTCCTAATATTACTATATGGCCGGGCATAGAATATAATAACCGTAAGTTGCGTTCTTGCGAGTTATATCCGGCTTTGATATAATAGGATTGCCTTTGTGACTGAATAAATCTGCCATATTAAGAACCAGGCGGAATTGCTTTCTGAAACACTAACTACCGGTTAACCCGTACGGAAATTCAACCATAAAAACATTTAAAATATAAATATTGAAAGAGGTGGCGGTATGTCGGAATCAAAAAAAGGAAAAAAACCCGAAGCTGAAAAGGAACAGCCGAATTTGGAAGCTGAAAAGGAAGGCATGGGGGAAATTCGCATATCCAGCGATGTTGTCGCTATTATAGCCAGTAATGCGGCTCTCGAGGTCCCGGGGATAGCAAACTTCAGCGGCGGAATTGCGGGGAATATTTCACAGGTTCTCGGAAGAAAGAACCCGTTTAAGGGCATTAAAGTTGATATTACTGAAAACCGCGACGTGAACATTGATCTTCACATCGTAGTTGACTATGGCGTAAGGATTCCCGATGTGGCATGGAAGCTGCAGGAACGTATAAAGCAGAGTGTTGAGCAGATGACCGGCCTGCATGTTGAGGAAATCAACATACATGTGCAAGGTGTAAACTTCGAAAAAGACTCAAAAAAGGCTGAAGCCAAAGCGGAACAGGAAATCGAAGAGAATGAGAACAGCAGCGAATAGCCGGGGGTCATATGTTTGGATATATTACGCCGGATAAACCGGAATTAAAAATTAAAGAATTTGAAATATTCCGGGGTTATTACTGCGGCGTATGCAGGGCAATCGCAAAACAGGCGGGGCATAGAGGAAGGTTCGTATTAAGCTACGATTCGGCCTTTTTGGCCTTGCTCCTGGATTCGTTAAACAGCGCTCCTGTTTCGGGGAAACCCGGAAGGTGCCTCATACATCCGCTGAAGAAAAGGTTTATGGTCGACTACGGCGATGTACTCGAATTTTCATCAGACATCAACATATTGCTTGCGTACTATAACTTGAAAGATAAATGGCAGGATGAGAAAAAGTTTTTCAGCCCGCTTGGATTATTGGCGTTAAGAAGAGGGTACAAAAGGGTTAAGAAAAAATATCCGGTTTTGGTCGGGGATATCGAAAAAGGCCTTTCGACGTTGCATGAACTGGAACGCAGCAGGTGCGGGCAAATGGACGAAGCATCCGAACCGTTTGCCGGTATAATGCAAAAGGTATTTGAATACCCGGCCGAACCCGATTCCGTAAAAAAAATCCTTGGATGGATAGGATATAACCTCGGCAAATGGATATATCTTCTGGATGCGTATGATGATATTGAGGATAACATAAAAAGAGGGGCTTATAACCCGCTGGTAATTCAATTCCGGTACGGGGAAAACGAGAATGTTGAATCCTTCAGGGAAAGGATTAAAAAAGAGGTTGAATTTATTCTTGTATATTCTCTGAGCGAGATGGAAAAAGCATTTTCGTTACTGGATGCAAAAAAGAACAAAGGCATACTGGAAAATATCATCTACCGCGGTCTTCTGGAAAAGACGAGGCAGGTTCTTGAGATGGGAGCAGGTTGCGATGAGAAACCCTTATGAAGTATTGGGGCTTAAAGAAGGCGCAAGTATAGAAGAAGTAAAAAAGGCTTATCGGGAACTGGTAAAAAAATACCACCCCGACAGGTACAGGGATAATCCGCTTTCAGACTTGGCCGAAGAAAAGCTCCGTGAAATAAATGAGGCATATGACTATATAATCAAAAACGTGGGTAACGGACAGCAGCGACAGTCGTACCAGCGAAAGCAGAGTACCAATACAAGCGGATTTACCGGCAGTTATCAGTATGACAGCCAGATGGTATATCGTATAAAAATGCTGATTCAGAACGGTAACTTCACGCAGGCGCAGCAATTGCTAGATTCAATACAGGTCAGGGACTCGTCATGGTACTACCTTCAGGGCCTTTTGTTTTTAAGGAGAGGCTGGTACGACAGGGCAAATGTGCTGTTACGCAGGGCTGTTGAAATGGAACCGAACAACCCGGAATACCGTGATGCTTTAAACCGTGTTAACAGCCAGTATTACGGATACCGCCATAACCCTTATTATTACGGGAGCGGTTATCGGCAAAGCCCTGATATGTGTTCAATATGTACGACTCTTTGGTGTGCCGACAGCTTGTGTGAATGCTGTGGGGGCGATTTGATAGGATGTTGCTGACGGTAAACATCCGATGAACGACAGGACATGGTGAAATATGCGTGAAAAAAGCGGTTTTAAATATTCAAAAAAGATTGCGGTTGCCGGTATTTTAACGGCTTTTTTGGTTGTCGCGCTTATTTTGGAAAATATTCTGCCGACGGGAAAATTGGGCTTTTATGTTTTTGCCGGCTTTCTTCTGTCCGTTGTTATTATGGAATGCGGGATTTTATTCGGTTGGGCCAGCTTTGCGGTGTCATCGCTGCTGGCCGCTCTTGTAGTTCCTGAAAAAACCGCCGTTGTCCCATATGTCCTGTTTTTCGGCATATACTCGCTCGTAAAAAGCCATATTGAAAAACTTAACAGAGCTGCTGTCGAACTGGTTTTAAAATTTGTTTTTTTTAATGCGGCGCTTTATTTACTGTGGCAGATTGCGCTAATGCTTATACCGCAAAGGTTTTTCGATATTCTTCCGGTAGCTGTAATTATTGTTCTTCTTGAAATTTTATTCTTTGTTTATGACTGGATCTTTTCACTATGGATTCAGTTCTACCAGGAAAAACTGCGCCCCAAAATAAGTCGTGAGTAACATACATTTCCAAACATGTATTTGCAATGTTAAATTATTATGACAACAATATTAAGTCTTTTTCTGTTCTATTACATTTTCCCCCAGAGTATTGTACATATGGATAGATTATGTAAACATAATATCTGTGAACATATTCAGGGGGTGAAATACTGCTGAAGAGGTTTACCGCAACATTAGTTTTAATACTCTTATTTTTTGGAGTGCTGCCGGTATCAGGACAAAACGCGAATGACTATGTCGAGGCCGATATTAACCTTATCGCGGACGGTCAAAGCATAACGGCGGAAGAGGGTTTTCTTTCTCAAAATAATGTTATATTGGTCCCATTACATACGCTTGGTTCAATTTTCGGGCCTTCGCTCGAATGGGAATTTGACGGGTGGAAAATCAGCATACGGTATGAGGATAAAAAGCTTGTCATGTATACTGCGAACCCGAACTGCCTGAACGGGGACAAGCTCTTAACGCTGCCCGCCAGGCCGACGTTCCGCAACGGAGCGGCGATGGTACCGCTTCGCTATACGGCAGAAGCATTGGGCGCGACAGTATTCTTGAGTCAGGAAACCCGTTCGGTAATGGTATCGACGACAGGAGAAACGCAGTGGTTTTCGGAAATAAGCCGGGGCAAAACACTGAAAAATGTACATATAAATAAAACGGTTGTTATTGATCCCGGCCACGGCGGAAGCAATCCGGGAGCGGTATACGGAAATGTCAAAGAAAAGGATCTTAACCTTAAGGTATCGAAAATACTTAAAGACAAACTGACGGATTCCGGGGTTACGGTTTATATGACCAGGATGGACGACAGGGATGTGGGACTGTATACGCGGGCTGATATAGCAAATAAACTCAATGCGGATTTATTTGTCAGCATCCATCACAACGCATCGCCGAATACATCCGCCCAGGGAGTAATGACTTTATATTACCCGGCTGCCAATAACAGCGTTTTCAATGGCAAAAAATTTGCTCAAATAGTACAGAAACATCTTGTTGATACATTGAAGACAAGAGATTGGGGAATCATACCAAGGCCGAACCTTGTCGTACTGCGTCAAACAAGTATGCCTGCCGTTCTCGCGGAGCTCGGATATATGACGAACAAAGCGGAACTGCAGCGCCTGGTTACGGAAGATTTTCAGGAAAAGGCGGCACACGCGTTATATACGGCGGTAATGGAAGCACTCCAACAGTAAAAAGCGGGGAAAACCCGCTTTTTTTTAAAATCACTCTGCTGCCGGGCAGTATACAACGGTAAGCTCGAGATGTTGCGCAAGATCTATCGTTTCGCCTCGATAAGAAGAAAACGTGACTTTAACGTCCTCAGTCCCTACATATAAAGGCTGTACGAGCGTTGTTTCATATCCGCCCGATCCAATATTCGGATCCTTTCCGAAACGGTGGGAAAAAATTGTATCACCTGTTCCGCCTTCATTGCGGACGTCGATTAGTCCTCCATCAATGGGAGCATTATCAATATCCTGAATTGATGCATAAATTTTTGTAATTCTGCTGTTTGCCGGAACAACGAGATCAACAGTGTCCGTAGTGCTGCCTGTATTTGAAACGGATACCGCTGTACATAATACATCGCAGGAACCATTCCCATTTAATGAAATAATGCATATTAAAGCTAGAATAAAGGCTACAGAAGCAAGTAGTATGCTGATTAAGCAAGTACTGTCTTTTACCTTTAACATAATCACCGCCCCTTTATGTTTTTATTATATTTTATGTTAATTTAATAAAAGTGTTCATGGCAGGAACGCCTATACTCGCTTCTAAACATTTAATTGATATTTTCCAGATTTTGAAGTATAAAACTGCAACGCCTGGTTAAGGATTATTTTCAGGAAAAGGCAGCACACGCGTTATATACGGCGGTAATGGAAGCATGGTATTATGGTAAAGGAACTTGGGATTGTAATTTTACGTAAAAACAGAAAATATGCAAAATAAAAGAAGGATTTTTTAGAAAAATGTAGAATATAATCAATATAAAGACAATATAAAAAGAGTGATATAGGATAAAATGAAAAATAAGATTATTAATTTTTTGGATATATGGCTTTTTACAATTGCTTCAGCAATTTTAATATATTTGGGGTCTTCAGATTGCATAGAGAATTTGGCAAAACATAATATTGTTGGCTCACAAGTTAACATATCTTTATTCAAGAATTTTTCAACAATAGCCGGTATTGTTTTACAGGCCGTATCTATAAGCTATAGATTTAATTTGGCAAAAAATAAAGTAAATAATATGAACATGGAAATGGAGGGTCTAATAAAATATTGTAAGGAAACATTTTTGAAATTACTTGAAAATAGGAAGTTAATTAGTCATAATAATATTAACATAAGGATTTTTACGCCCGAAAAAGCTTTTTGGATGAAACTGGTTTTAAATAAGCTTACTTTTGGTATATATAAAGTGCGAAAGAAATTTAAGATTAAGAATATAAATGGTCTGGCCGAAAAAGGTAATACAGAAGGTTTGTCTTTCGAAGTGAGTCCCAATCCGGTAGGGCTTGTCGGAAAATGCTATAATGATAAATATGCTGTATATGATGACAATTTAAAAATAAATAATGCAAATTATGGGCTTTCAAGATATCAGATTAGTAAAACACAAGATTTGGAATTTTGTCTTTGTATACCGCTATTTAATAAGGACGATGAGGTAACGTCGATAGTTTCTTTTGACATTCAAAAAAGGATTACAATTGATTCTGCTAAAAAGGGACAATGGATTCATCTGACAACTTCTTTCTGCCAAACATTAAGGGATTATGTTCCGGAATTATTTAAGTAAAGGAGTAGTAGTATGAAAGTATTAACAAAACGTGTCCCTCGCAGCATTAGCGACGAAAAGAAAAACGAATTTATGTATGCTATGGGTAGCGCAGCAATAGAAACAACGAGATGCGGCGAAAGGTATGGTTTCCGAAAAACGGAGATATCAAATGCAAAGGAATGTAAAAAAGAACCGATAATTAAAGAAGAAAAATAATATAATTGACATATGATTACTTTTTTTATGATTACTTTAGTTTTAAAGTAGTAATTTTTATTAAGCGTTTTTTTTTCGTAAACGATGTATTCGTAAACGATGTAATTGATATTTTCCATATTTTGAGGTATACTAATTCAAAAAAATATACAATTAAAACGCGATGAAAAGAAGAGTAAGCAGAAATAGCTTTTACAGAGAGCCCGGCAGATGAGAACGGGTAAAGCGAAGGCTGCTGAACATGGTCTTGGAGCTGCGCACCGAGAAGTTTAACCGGCGTACCGGGAAGTTAGCTTTTAGGCTGCGACGGGTTCTCACGTTATAGGGATAGAGTATCGGTAATTCATATTACCCGTACTTGAAGAGGTTCATTTCGCGAGGAATGGATAAACAAGGGTGGTACCACGAAGCAAGGCTCTCGTCCCTGAATACTTTATTCGGGGGTGAGGGCTTTTTTGATGCAAACTTATCAAATTCAAATATTTTTACGGAATGGGGGATAATTATGAAATATATTTTAATAGGAGGCGCTTGGCCTTATGCGAACGGCTCGCTTCATATCGGCCATATCGCGGGCCTGCTGCCCGGTGATGTTCTTGCAAGATATTACCGCCTGAAAGGAGACGAGGTTTTTTACGTATCGGGAAGCGACTGTCACGGTACGCCCGTGACAATCCGGGCAAAACAGGAAGGCAGGACACCGAAGGAAATCAGTGATTATTACCACGATGAATTCTGTTATGTGTTTGAAAAATTAGGGTTCAGCTATGATTTATACGGCAAGACTTCAGATTATTCACATATAAATTTTGTGACGAATTTTCACAAAAAGCTTTACGAAAGTGAATATATTTACGAAAAGACGGCACCCCAGGCTTTTTGCGGGAAATGCCAGAAGGTGCTCACCGATCGTCTGGTTAAAGGCGTATGCCCTGAATGCCGGCTTGAGACAAGAGCCGATCAGTGCGATAACTGCGGCTTGGTTTTGGAACCTGAAGCGGTAATTTCACCTTTTTGCTCCGAATGCGGCAGTAAAGTGTTTTTTTTGAAAACCAAACAGCTTTATCTTGCGATATCGAAACTTGAGCCTCGGCTGTCGGATTATCTTTCATCGAAAACCCATTGGAGAAAAAACGCGGTTGCTTTTACGAAAAGATATATTGATGAAGGCCTGAGGGACAGGGCGATTACGAGAAATCTTGACTGGGGCATAGACGTTCCGAAAGAGGGTTACGAGGATAAAAAGATATACATCTGGGCTGAAAATGTGCTTGGTTACTTATCTGCAAGCAATTCGTCCACGGAATGCAGGGGAATCGATTTCAGGGAATTATGGGGCGCAAATGCGCGGCATTATTATGTGCACGGAAAAGATAATATTCCGTTCCATACAATAATACTGCCGGCCTTGCTGCTTGCTCACGGCGAAAACCTGCGCCTGCCCGACGACATTATTTCAAGTGAATACCTTACGCTGGAAGGAAGAAAAATTTCAACAAGCCTGAACTGGGCGATATGGGGAAAGGATATTGTTGAGAAGTACAATCCGGACTCTTTAAGATATTTCTTTATAGCTAACGGTCCGGAAAAAAGAGATACCGATTTTTCATGGCGCGAATTTGTTGAAAGAAACAACGGCGAACTGGTGGGAGCATACGGAAATTTTGTAAACAGGACCCTTGCCTTTTTGGTTAAATACAATGACGGCACGATACCACCCGGAATAATTGAAGATGAAATAAAAGAAAGAATAGATAATATTTATCCGGAAGTCGGCCGGAAAATTGAAGACGGCCGGTTCAAGGACGCACTTGAGGATATTTTCGATTTTGTCCGGTTCGGTAACAGGTACTATGACTCGATGGAGCCGTGGAAGACGAGGTCCGCGGACAAAGATAAGTGCGACAGCACACTTTATAACTGCGTTCAGATTATCGCGAACCTCGCTGTGTTGTTCCAGCCCTTTTTACCCTTTTCTTCGCAAAAAATAGTCAATTGGCTTAATTTGAACAATGAGTGGAAACCTCAATATGTTAAAGAAGGGCAAAAAGTCTCAAGTATTTCAATACTGTTTGAAAGGCTTGATAAAAAAGTAATAGAAGAAGAGAGGAGTAAACTTGGCATAATTTAACGTTTTTTTTACCAAATCTAATCATATTCGATATTTTATTTTTTATGGCGATTAAATAAATTATATTATATGGATATTAATGAAGGTGTTGAATGAAAATCCAATAACGAAAAGCGGAGGTAACGAGTATGAAGGTAATGAAAAAGACAGCCTGTTTAGCGCTATGCATTTGTTTGATCTGCGGATTAACCTGCACTGCTTTCGCCGCCGATGCGATGGATCCGCGCACACTTGCCATGGTGAATAAACCGGCGATAGTTCTCGTACAAACAATATGGACAGCAGACATAACCTGGCACGAATTTGCATTCCGCAGTAATTTTGAAGATGATTTGATTACTGCAATCGAACTGCTCGTGCTGGAAGGAAGTATCCCGAATACGGAAGAAGCCATGTATTCCGCGATGGTTCAGCTTATGATCGGAAACATGGAATATTACGCCTTTTCAACGGGCAACGTCTTTACCGAAACCACCAGCACCGCTGTGGTAGGCACGGGATTCATTGTAACTCCTGACGGCTACATGGTTACAAACGCCCATGTTGTGCATACGGACGAAGAAGACCTGTATATGCAGTTTGCGATGACGGCTCTTAACGAATATGCCATTACCGCGGCAGATTCGTTCACCGCCGAAATGCGGCGTTTAGGTCACCAGATGACGCAAGAGGAATGGGACGGCATTGCGAATGCGTTCTACAGGCTTTTGACACAGAGCATGGAAGTCAATAACCTGCAGACAAGCTACATATGCTTTATGGGCAACGTAACCCCGGGCAGTGATGTTTCGGCGAAGGGAATCTATCTGGATCTGCGCAAGATAGGCGAGCCTATTCCGGGCAAGGATGTCGCGATTCTGAAGATGGATAAAACAAACCTGCCGACCGTCGCGCTCGGTGACGATACGCAGCTTCGCACCGGTGACAGGGTTTATGCGATGGGCTACCCTGCCGTCGCAACTCTGACCGAAGCGCTAAATGTCGCGCAGGCCATTCAGGAGCCCACGCTGACACAGGGATTAATCAGCGCAAAGAAGGAAATGGCCGGAGGCTGGAGTATTTTGCAGACCGACGCGGCAATCCACGCGGGTAATTCCGGCGGGCCGCTGTTCAATGAGGCAGGCGAGGTAATTGGTATCAATACTTTCGGTATGCTCGAACAAGGCGGCGGAACTGCGCCGGGCATGAACTTCGCGATTCCGATAAGTATCGCGAAGCAGTTTCTGAATGAAATCAACGTACAGCCAAGCGAAAGCGATTTTACAAGGCAGTTCAAGGAGGCCAAGGAACTGTTTGACAGTGAAAAATTCGCGGAAGCTCTCAATATACTGCGCACCATAAATGAGATAAATCCGGGATACCCCGTTGTAGCCGATTTGCTGTCCCAGGCCAGCGCAAAGGTCAGTTCGTTCGCACAGGAACCGGCACAGGAAACAACACAGGGAACAACGCAGGAAACAACACAGGAAGCAACGCAGGAAACAGCAGCCGAAGTAATGGTGAAACCAGTTACAGACGAAAAGGGTTCAGCGGTTATAATTTATTGCGGCGCAGTTATAATTCTTCTGCTTGCAGTTATTATTGTATTGTTGCTTACCCGACGGAAAAAGGCCGTACCGGAGAACGTCACCTTTGCCGGACAGCCATACCAGGCTCCCGTTTATCCTGAACCAGGTGCGGAGCAGACACCGCCAGTCACAAAGCAGGCACCGCAAAGCGCAGCACAGACGCCGCCAGTTACAGAACAGGCGCAACCAAGTACAGCACAGACGCCGCCGCAGGAGCATGACGCGCAGTCTAAAAAACCAGGCAGGTTTTGCAGTGAGTGCGGTTCACCACTTTCGCCGAGCGCAAAATTCTGCGAAAATTGCGGCGTAAAACTCCAATGATGGGACAAGGGTGGGACATGGGGACCGTCCGAGACTACTGAAAAAGTCTAAATAAATAATGTAAAATATTCAAGAATATTCTATAAAA
>LFRV01000031.1 GCA_001512485.1 Clostridiales bacterium DTU069
TGGTTATCTTCTGTCCATCCATACTCGATTTCCGGTACTTTTTTAAGAGCCTGTGCCCAGTCTTCACGTTCTTCCTCATCAACCCCAAGTACTTCCGATGCGCTGATAGCGCACTCAAAGGCTTTCCTGAACATAACGATATCGGTCACGTTGTTCCGGTTTCCTACGAAACCTTTGCACCATCCGGGTTCTTCCAGGCGCATAGACGGATAGATATCGCCGTCTTCCTTCTGGTATTTCTTCAAATATTCGCTGTAAAAAACCGCAGCCTTTTTAATATAATCATATGCGTTCTTCCTCAACCATTCCGTATCACGCGTAAACTCCCAATGCTGCCAAAGCATCAAAGAAAGCCAGCCGGTATGACACAGCGCGCGTCCCCATTTATTATTCACGATGGCACGATGTGGAGGAGCATAGGGAATACTGCTGAGATCGCAGTAAACTCCGCCCTTTATCCCGAATATCATTTCGGAAAAGTATTCAAATGTCGGCATATGCTGGCGTATAAGGTCCGCAAATACGTCATACCACTCCAGACGGTTCACCGGCAGCGCAGCGGCGAACCATTTTTGCACATTATGATTCCATGTGTAGCGGGAATGGAAGTCGCAGTTATCGTCAATAGGGACATTTGCGCAGAGAGAAGGAGCCTGGGCCCCGCGTTTCATGTGGCAGGCAAAACCGTAAAGATTTCTGTACCAGACAGA
>LFRV01000043.1 GCA_001512485.1 Clostridiales bacterium DTU069
TTGCTGTACTATTTCGCCATAGTGCACCAACATATCACCCGCCGCGGATCTTTGCCTGTCAGTAAGCCCGCCGCTGCCGTCCGCGAGGTCGTCCATCTCGCTGTGCGCAGGATGTCCGCCCGCGTACAGACCCGGCACGAGTTCGCCTTCGGCGGTAGCCTTTTCAAAGGGCAGCACGAGCTTGCCAATCAGATACCCGCCCGGTTTGAGTTCTCCGTTTACGTATTGAAGACCGGCCTGCCTTACACGCAATCCCGCGCCGCCCGGCACGAGCAATTGCAGGCATTGCTCTTTCGTCGCGGTGAAGACAGCGCTCATTCTGCCCTGTATGTCAAAACTCATCGTACTCATATTAAACTCCAGGCCTTCGTTGTTCAGCGTCTCGAGGTGTGATTTCATAAATACGCTGTTGCCGGACATGGACAGCAGCCTCTTATCCCACTGCTGCGCAGGCCTGAGCAGGATTGTTATATGATTCAGGCTTTTAAATAAAAACTGTTCATAGCGGATTTGCGGCAATCCTTCGGTGATGACTATTTCGCCCGGTTTAAGCTCTGCGTCTTCAAACTCAAGTACGAATAAATCACCCACGAGATTCTGGCCTTCTTTTGTGCTTTTGATATAACCGCTGACCTTTGCCGTTCTGTTTTCGGGCGACACATTGAGGCTCATGAGCGTCAGGCCGATGCTCGAAAGCCCGGCGGGCTCTGTGATATAGACTTTCCCTTTTGTCAGAAGGTCATGCGCGTAGCCGCCCCCTTCTTCAAAATCGGCGTCTTTAATTCGGACATCAACAGGCGTGTCATAACCGATGTCCATCTTTGCCGTACCGTAATAAAGATTCGTAATCTGATTCTTACTCAGTTTAACATCTTTAAGGAAAAAGTTTATGCGTTTCATCTCGCTGGTCTCAAAGTCGTAAGCCATTCCAAGCGACTGACTAAATGACGTTCCGGACGATTGATCGAGAGATGGAGCGGACGGTTGGACGTCCGGAAGCCCCTGTATCTGTGTACCCAGAACTACCTGCCATTGGGTGTCCGGCAGCTCCTGGAGCTGACCGGAAGCCGGAAACGCCGGTTGAAACACCTGGCCGCTCCGTGCGATCATGTTATCGCTACCTCCTGTTTCGAATACGGGTAGATAATGCTTTTTTTAATCATTTCGCTGACTCATCCGCTGCCTTTTGCAGGTTCTCTCAAAACGGATGAACAAAGAGCCCTGGAAGGTTAAATCAGTCTCTTATTCTCCTTTGTGCTGCCGGAATTCGAAATACCGTATAACGAGTTCTGTCTTGGTGTTAACATTCAATTTCCTGTATATCCTCTTGATAAAATAGTTTGCACCTGAAACACTGATAGACGCTTCCAAAGCAATTTCTTTCGCCTTCATGCCCTCGAGCAGCATATAAAAAACCTGTTTTTCGCGCGGAGTTAATATCTTAACGGAATCAATCCCATACTGCCTTCCTTTGTCTGCTGCCACGAAAAAACCCCCATTCTGTTTTAATCGTACAGGAGAAAAATGAAAATTGTTAGCTATCAATTTTGGTAGGTAGGCATAAAAAATAGCCTTGAACAAGGCCAGGACTTTTTATATTATCATTGTTTATCTTTCGGTCAATCATTTCGAGCCGGTATTGTAACCTGGGAATACGCTGCATATGAAGTAAACCGGGCAAATAATTCCGAACGGTTGCCGATATTGAGTTTTTTATAGAGGTTTTTGATGTGAAAATTTACAGTACTGATGGTAATGTTCAATTTAACCGCGATTTCTTTTGCGGACTTTCCTTGCAAAAGCAGCGAGGCGACTTCTTTTTCCCGCGGTGACAGCCCCAAGCCTTCCAGCATACCCGATTGCTTTATTTTCTGCCCTGCCTCAGCCATGTCCACCCCATAAAAATCATCTGACCATTCGGCAAAAAACAGGTGTTTGGAATAGGCGGGAGAAAGCCGTGGAGAAATCGGGCCAGGCTTCGTAAAACGGAACCTTCGGGAGTAAAATACAGTATATACGTACCGATTTCAGCGACAAAGAACAGGTTGCACATATTCCAGACACTGCGTTTAGTGATAAGCTGCAAAGCAACCGCAAGGCATACCGCCAATATGCCGACTGCTCCGTTCGCGATCATGGCATCGGGCTCCGATGCCCCGGGCAGATACGTATAAAATATTTCAACAAAGTAATGGGCAACAAAAAAGTAAAGCATCAGCATAAGGGCGGGATTAAGTATCGCTTTCGGTTTGTTTTCGGCTACGGAAAAATCACTTGTTTTGTATAAGAAAAGGCAGATGCAACTACCCGCCACAAGCGCCGTCAAATAGAGCTTATCGAAAAATCCGGACAGAAGGGACAGACCGGAATCGATCTGATTCAGCGCAAAAAAAGTGGAAATCATTGCCGCACCGAGCAGCCTTTCGGTATTATTCAGCGCAAAGGTGTAGGCAAATGCCGAGCATGCCGCACAGCCGCCCAAAAAGAACATGAATACTATCGCAAGCACCAGGCTGAGCAGGCTTTCACGCATCACAATCCATGGGATATAGGCAGCGGTCATGACTACTGCGGATATGCGGGAAACCTTTGCCATATTTTTAACATCCGAAAACGCAAACAACGCTCCCGCGCCGATATAATACGCACTTCCCATCAGCGTCATTGCGTCCAACCCGAAAAGCCGAACAGAATTGCTGAATAAAGCGTCCTGCATATTCGCAAAAACAGGTGCCAGGGGAAATATTAACATATACTGAAGATGATCGAGGCGCACATTGCGAATATTGGATGTTGTCTTTTGAACGAACCAGTGCAAAAAAAGAAGTAAGAATATTTTTCCTCATTTTCTGCTCCACGTATGTAATACGTCACACTTTGCTCTTAACCGAAATCATCGCAGCCATATGACGCTTTATAGCATTGACATACTGTTCCATAGAATTAAAGCCGTATCTAAATTTGTTAGGGACATTATACAGCGAAATAGCTAAGAATACAAGGCAAATAAATATTACCGGAAGAACAAGGTTCGGTGGCTATAAACCATTCACCAGGTGTGGAGCCAATAAAACGTGTGCGATAGATCAGGGTTTGCATGCCTGACTTAGGCTTGCAAACCCTGATAAACATTTCATAAATGCTGTTTACGGAGAAAATTTCATATTGCCCGGAAAGTAAAGTTTTCAGAAAGATTTAATAGTTTACTACTTCTGTTTCTCCTTGTCACTTATTATATTTTCTCTACGGGTATCCAAATTTCACAGTAATAATCATCAGGATTCCCTTGCATCGG
>LFRV01000087.1 GCA_001512485.1 Clostridiales bacterium DTU069
TCCATTTTATGCAGGGTTTTTTAAGTTCCGGAACGCTCGGTTTTCATTGTACCGAAAACAATCATGCTCATAGCCGTTATAGTATAACTTTAGGGTTAAGCTGTAAATGTGTAAATTATTTTATAAAATTAGCGTTAAAAAGCTTTAAACAGTAAACTGTTTAATATCAGGATAAACAGATATGTGTTAATATGATGATACCAACCTGCATACGTATGTAGAATATTATTTTAAGGAGGAGCACCATGAAGACAGTATTTGCAATTGTTTTGACTTTGTCTATGTTATTTGGTATCATGACTGGCTGTGGCAGTAGTCAGGAGCCTGTGACGCCCCCCGACGGAAGTGCTTCACAGGGCGGAACAGTTGTTGAATCCGGTACTGACAGTGGTATACCAAAGCATCTTGCTGAAATAGGGTATCAACCTACTGGTTATCCCGTTGTCACTAAACCAATTACATTTACACTTGCAGGCATTACAAACCCGGTTTACCTTGGCACTGCGGAGGATTGGAAAAAAAACAAATTCTGGATTCGCATGGAAGAAATGACTAATGTTAAATTTGATTTTATTAAGGTTATTTCACCGGAAGCATGGGAAGAACAGAAAAGCATCATGATGGCATCTCAAGATCTACCTGACGTTTTTTTCCAATGTAAGTTCAGCAAACAGGAAGAACAGAAATTTGGAGGACAAGGCCTCCTTATGGACATAAAACCTTATATAACCGAGGAATATATCCCTAATCTTGTGGCACTTGATAAACAGTACCCCGGTCTTCTTAAAGAAATCACAACTCCGACAGGCGCAATATATTCTTTGCCGGAGATTACGGCTCTTCTTCCAAAAAGGGCAGCTGAGAATATTACAGTAAATAAGACATGGTGTAAAATTCTTGGAATTGATCTGCCAACTGATACCGAGTCTTTCTATCAAATGCTTAAAGCTTTTAAAACCGGCGACCCTAACCAGAATGGCAAACCGGATGAAATACCAATGTGTGTTGCGGGTATGAGCCAGCTTAAGTTCTTCACTACCATGTTTGGCTATATCTATGGAGAAAATGGAATGTTTGCCGATGACGAAAACCAAAACATCATATATGTTCCTACAACGCCGGAGTATAAAGAATATTTAAAATATTTCCAAAAGTTATATGCAGAAGGATTAATGGATCCTGATACTTTTGCATTAACAACCAATGATGTAAAGGCAAAAGGCAGTGCTAAAGACCCTCTTCTTGGAGTTATTTACACACGTTCTGCACGCACAGTTGTTGATGGACTTTCTCAGCTTCACCCTGATGGCGATATTGGAAATGTTGATCATATAAGATTAAACGACTATGAATATGTTGTTCTTAAGGCTGCAAACGGAAAACAGTATTGTCCGGCAAATTCTAACCTTGCTACTACAGGACGGTGTGTTGTTACCAGCAAATGTAAATACCCTGAAGTATTCATGCGCTGGATGGATTACCTTTATACGCAGGAAGGCGGAACAGCCGTTTGGATGGGCAGAGAAGGAAAAGAATTTAAGATTGAGGATGGCGTGCTGAAATGGCTGAATGAGGATGGAACAGTTGCATCAGACGATAAAATGCTGGATATCAGAAAAAAGGCAGCAATTCAGATGGGAGGAAACCAGCCTGGACTGCGCCCTGATGTAGTTTTGAAAATGGAACTTGAACTTGTTAGAATGCAGGAAGTTGTTTCAGACTATATACGTCCCGCCATGCCGTCGTTCTACTTTGAGGATTCTCAGGTATCAGAGCTTACTGCTCTTACAGCGGATTTAAACCCATACATCGAACAATTTGCAGCAAATGCTATTACCGGCAATATTGATATAGACAAGGAATGGGATACTTTCCAGAATACTATACAACAAATGGGCGGCGAAAGGCTGCGTTTAATTTATCAAGCCTGCCTTGATAGGTATATGGGCAAATAAAAATAGAAGGATGTGGGAATGGACGCATTCCATTCTCACATCCTAATAACCTTATTTTAACAGTCTTAGATTAGTAGTTGGCTGATAAGTGATAAGATTTAATCGGTTAAAGGTCCGTTGTAATTTTTCGTTATATTCATTCTGCCTGTCACACTTTAATAGGAGTTTTCTATGAAATCCTCGCTGCATTATACATGTTTTACCCTTTATAAGCGGCCTGACATAAATCTTATTGCTTATGAATAGACTGCGGAGTATTAAGGAGTAAATATGAAAAGTACGATATGTCAGAGAATTCTTCAAAAGCACTGTTCGGGTAAACCGTTAAAAGTAGGCGACATAATCTTTGCGGATGTAGATCTGATAATGGCTACGGATGGGTTTGCCGGAATTATACGGCAAATAAATAAATTGGGTTTGGAGCCTAAATACCTTGATCGATTTGTTGCAGTTGTTGATCACCATGTTCCTGCGAACACAGCCCAGGCGGCAAATACTGCATACGCCGGCAGGCAGTTTGCCCTAGCAAGCGGAATGAAGTATTACTTTGATGTTGGGCGGGGTGGAATAGGGCACCATGTAATCCCGGAGGCCGGGCTTTGTAAACCTGGTCAGTTAATTATTGGCGCAGATAGCCACTCATGCACGTACGGCGCATTTGGTGCTTTTGCTACAGGTATAGGTGGGGCTGATGCTGCAGTTGCGATAGCAACCGGTAAGTTGTGGTTTAAGGTCCCGGAAGCTTACAAAATTGTGTTTACAGGTAAAAAAGGACCCTATATTCAGGGAAAAGATTTGATTCTTTTGCTTATTTCCATGTTAGGTGTGGACGGAGCAGTCTATAAAGCGCTGGAATTTACCGGTGACGCAATTGAAGATCTTAATATATCCGATAGAATTACAATAAGCAATATGGTTGTAGAGATGGGAGCAAAAGCGGGTATTTTTGAAACCGATGAAGTGACCAGGGATTACTTTTTAAATACACATAATTATATTATTCCTGAACAGGACTTTTATAAAGCAGGAGAAGACGAAGCATATGAGAAGGTCATCAACATTGACATATCTTCACTGGAACCTCTCGTGGCATTACCGGATCTGCCATCGAATGCAGCATCTGCGAAAGAATGCAAGGGTATCAAGGTAAATCAGGCATTTATAGGGTCATGTACCAATGGACGTATTGAAGATATGCGAATGGCGGCAGACATTATTCGAGGCAGAAAAGTCCACAGGAATGTTCGCCTGATTGTTCTTCCTGGAACGCAAAAAATAATGAAACAAATGATAAAAGAGGGTATATTTGATATTTTCATTGATGCCGGTGCTATTGTTGGACCGCCGACATGCGGTCCCTGCGCAGGTGTTCATATGGGGCTTCTTGCTGACGGAGAGAACTGCATATCAACCAGCAACCGTAATTTTGTTGGAAGAATGGGCTCTCCAAAGGCCGGTATTTATCTTGCCAACCCGGCAGTAGTTGCCGCTTCAGCAATAAAAGGGGAAATATGCCATCCGGAGGAGGTTGTACTATAGTATGAAGCCAATAGAAGGAACAGTATTTAAATACGGTGATCATATTAATACGGATTTGATTATTCAAACTGCCCATCTAAGTGACGACCGTAATGAAATGGGGAAATACTGTCTTGTTAATCTGGATCCTAATTTCCCTAAAAATGTTAAGCAGGGGGATATACTTGTGGCCGGCTATAATTTTGGCTGCGGCAGTACAAAAGCAGCTTCCCAGGCACTCTTGGGGGCTGGTATTGTCTGTGTTGTTGCGAAATCTTTCGGACGGATTTTTTTCAGAAATGCAATTAACTCAGGTCTTTTGGTTATTGAAAGCAAAGAGTTTGTAGATTCGATAGAAACCAACGAACGGGCAAGAATCGATTTTGACAATGGTTATTGTGAAAACCTTTATAACGGTGTACGAATACCAATTCCTCCCTATCCGCCGTTTATAAAAAAAATAATAGAGTGCGGCGGTATTATTAACATGATAAAAATCTATGGTATAGAATAATAAAGGATTTCAGACTATAGTTTGAGGTTTTAAACGGAGGTTTATATTTCAATGAATGTCAGAAAAACAGAACAAAAAACATCGGCATATAGCAAAGTTCTTTCCAAGGGCAAAAAAAGCTATATTGGTGAGGTGGGCAGGAACATAATTGAGCATTGGCAACTTTATTTGTTAATTACACCCACATTGATATTTTTCATAGTTTTTAACTATTTGCCGATGTATGGGGTTCAGCTGGCTTTTAAAGAGTTTATACATATTAAGGGCATCATGGGCAGTCCATGGGTAGGTCTGAGAAATTTTGAGAGGTTTTTCTCCGGGTATAATGCATGGGCTTTAATAAAAAATACGCTGGGCATAAGCTTTTATCAGATACTGGCTGGTTTTCCAATACCAATAATTTTTGCCCTTATGCTTAATGAAGTTTTAAACAAGCATTATAAGAAGCTTGTCCAGCTTGTGTCATATGCTCCGCATTTTATTTCAATTGTCGTTGTAGTGGGCATGCTTGATATATTCTTCTCTCAAAGTAACGGCTTTGTTAATATAATTTTAACCAAAGTTTTTGGCCTGGAAAAGGGAATTCCGTTTCTTGTCTCAAATAGTTGGTTTAAAACCATGTATGTTTTTTCCGGTGTATGGCAAAATGCCGGTTACAGCGCAATTATTTACATTGCGGCTCTTTCAGGTGTTGATCCGCAGCTGGTAGATTCAGCCATTGTCGATGGAGCCTCAAAAATTCGAAGAATATGGCACATACAAATTCCGACAATTTTACCGACGGCTGTCATATTACTCATTCTTGAATCCGGCAATATAATGAAAGTAGGGTTTGAAAAAGTACTTCTGATGCAAAATCCGCTTAATATGCAATCATCCGATATTATTTCCACTTATGTTTATCGGATGGGCCTTTTGGGATCGGATTTCAGTTTTGCAACAGCAGTGGATCTTTTCAATTCGGTTGTTAGCTGTATATTGCTTGTCTTTGTAAACAATTTTGCGAAAAGAGTTAGTTCAAACAGCCTTTGGTAGAACATAAAAAAAATGAAAAATGGATGAAAGATGATGCTTATGCGAGAAAAGAAAGTAAAAATGCTGGCTGAAACAAGGGGAGATAAAATCTTCGATATTTTTATCAACGTAATTATGGGTTTCATTCTTCTTATTTATATATACCCGTTAATTTTTATTATATCGGCGTCAGTAAGTGATCCTAATACTGTGCTTCGAGGAGAAATGTGGCTTTTTCCAAAGGGTTTTACATTAATGGGATATAAGCACATTCTGCAGTACAAAGAGATATGGACCGGATATTTAAACACTATAAAGATTGTGTTATTAGGTGTTCCTATTGCGATGTCTTTGACTATATCTGCAGGCTATGTATTATCACGTAAAGAATTTAAACTGAGAAATTTATATATGGGAATATTCGTATTTACCATGTTCTTTAACGGAGGCTTGATACCGACATACCTGGTAATAAAACAGCTTAATATGCTTGATACAATTTGGGCGCTTATCCTGCCAAACGCAATTACAATGTATTATGTAATTATAGTGCGGACCTACTACAATACAAATATTCCTGAGGAATTGCATGAGGCCGGAGTAATAGACGGGTGCTCGGATATAAGGTTTTTAACCAGTGTTGCGCTCCCTCTTGCAAAACCAATTACTGCCGTTATGGCGCTATTTTACATGGTGGATCGCTGGAATATGTACTTTAGACCGTTGATATATCTGTCAGACAGGAAACTATATCCGCTGCAGCTTATTCTTCGGGAAATCGTAGCCAGCAGTAATATGACACCGGAAATGTTGGAAGGGTTTGAACCTTCTGAGTATGCAATAATGGTACAGATAAGCAATCTTATGAAATACGGTGTACTTATTGTAGCCAGTCTGCCGGTTCTTTTAATTTATCCGTTTGTTCAGAAGTATTTTGTCCAGGGAATAATGATTGGCGCATTGAAAGGGTAGTGTGACGTTACTATCCATATGTCACAGGTTAAATTGCTGTTACTTCCTGCTCAAAAGTAACAGCAATTTAACATCAATTGGTCAACCTTCATAACGAATCGCATATTATGTAATAGGATTATTTAAACTTCATTTATGCACTGTTTTAATGGTAAGGAGAATAATATATGGATAAAGGTTGCAAGATAAATATTGAACAAACTATTACAAAGCCGACAGTTCCTCCAAACGGTAATGGCAACAACCAAATTTGCTGCCCGTGTATAGCCAGATCTGTATCAAGCATAGAGCTAGAGCCTGAAGGCGGAACTATTGCAGTACCCATTCCCGCGAATGCCTGTATCACACAAATATTTGCTTCAGCGGAGACAATACAGGCACAGTTGCTTTATATAGAGGTTGAGGTCAGGAATATTGGGCCGTCCTTGTACCTTCACCGCATTCCGGCAAATACTGAAGGGACGTTTGCCGTTTTTGAAGTTACTTTTTCGCATCCTTTATGCGTCGGTGATATCGACAGCGCTGTTCGAGCGAACTTCATAAGGCTCGGCGATCCATTCAACGGATCTTTATCGGTGTTATACTGCGAGAATTGCTGTCAGCAAACCGAGGCAAACGGCTGAACGGGCTGTTGTATTCAGATACGGTACCCAAAAGTATGCTGTAGAGATATTCATATCCCGGGCCGCTCAGATATGGCATTCAGCCTTATAGCTTAGGAGATGCGCTTTGCAGATTTTGAGCGGCCCTATTTATATTACCCGGACCATCCGCCTGCATATATTGTGTTTTGATTTATTTTAGCTCAATCAGCCGGCTTATTTTTCCCCGGTCTGACTTTACATTTCCAAGCTGCATTTCCGCTGAAGTTTCCTTTTACTGCATAAACAGCTCAAATAGTAAGATTTATATGGTTATTATCAGACTATTGTCTACTTTTTAAATAAATACGGTTGACAATTGGCATTCTTTATTATATTCTTAGTTTTGATTAGCGTGTGATGCCGTTAAGCTGTATTTTCCAATAATGAAAGAGGGAATAGCATGCGTAAAACTGAAATAAGAAACATTGTTCTTATCGCGCTTTTCGCGGCTCTTATGATTGTTGGGGCATATTTGAAAATACCAAACCCCTTTTTTCCTGTTTATTTTACGTTTCAAACAATTTTCAGCATCCTCGCCGGCCTTCTTATTGGTTCAAGGAAAGGCGCCATGTCGATGACGCTGTATATGGCAATGGGACTTGCGGGCTTGCCTGTATTCTCGACGCCCGCAGGCATTCATTACATACTTAACCCGACCTTCGGCTATATACTGGGTTTTATTGCCGCAGCCTGGGCTGTCGGAAAAATAAGCGAATTGTTTCCCGATTACACAATCGGTGCGGCTTTTCTTGCTTCCTCGGCAGGCATTTTGTCCATATACTTTTCCGGAACGTTGTATATGTATTTATTGAACATTTTTTACACCGGAACTCCTATAGGGTATTTTGGAATATTGTCCGGTATGGCGTTATATTTTATTAAAGACTTGATTTTAATTATACCTGCCGCCTTTTTGTCGGTACAAATACGCAAAAGGACAGCATTTGTGTACGGCAGTTAATGTTTACTTTTTCCCTATGTAAAAACAGCGTTCCGTCGTTTGTGACGGTTTTTCAAATGTGAGTGCATTAAACACGTCCGCGAGTTCAAGCCCGGAGCCGCAAATGGCAGACCGTATTTCTTCATAAGACCATGCCCGCTGTTTCTGTCTTTCCTCGAGTCTTTTGTATATATCCCCTGTTTCCCTTACAAAAATGGTCAGGTCAAAATCGCATATTTTGTTTCCAGGATCGTACCTGTTCTGCCAAAGGTATGCTACATCATCCCTGATCTCATAAAAAAGGTTGTCTGCAAAAACATGCTCAAACTTATAAGGCGTATTCAAATCAAATATAAAAAGCCCGCCGGGATTAATATAATTTCCACAAAGCCTGAAAATATCCCTCATATCGTTCATATCAAGGATATAATTAAGGCTGTCCATTGTGCATACAATGATATCCACGGTGCCATACAATTCAAATGACCTCATATCCTGGCATATCCACAAAGGAGAAACCTCGCTTAAATCCGCTTTTTCCACCGCACGGTTCAGCATTTCGGGTGATATGTCGATACCGATCATATCATAGCCCCGCTTATCCAATTCCAGCGTCAGGCTTCCGGTGCCGCAAGCAAGATCAAGAACAAGCTCCGGTTTTACCGCGTATCTTCGGAATATTTCCTCAATATAATCCGCCCACCGCGAATAATCCACATCAGCCATCAACAGATCGTATACCAGTGATAAATCGCTGTACATTCAAACCCCCACTCAATACTTACAACGGGCATCTAGCCGGATTTTTTTCTCTTTGACAACAGCCCGCCGATACGCCCGGTTTCCTTCGCGCTAAGGCTTTTCCAGCCGTCTTTTTGCACCTTTTCCAGAAGGCCCAGTTCTTTTGCTATTTCCAGTTTCAGTTTTTCGTTTTTTTTCAGTGCCATAAAACCACCTCAAATACTATTATTGCCCTGTAAGTTTTATGGTATACAAAGAACGGAAAAACAAAAACTATTCTTCCTGTACGGCAATCAACCTGTTAATTTCCTGAATCGCGCAGGCAAGCTGCCTGTCTTCTCCCTCCGGGATATCCTCTATGCTGTAATAGCGGTACTGCTGATCATTCTCCACTTCAATATCCGGCGTCACTCCAACATCCTGAATACACACCCCTGAAGGAGTATAATACTTCGACACGGTATATTTCAGACCTGCTCCGCCTTCAAGTCTGACAATTGACTGAACAAGACCTTTCCCAAAAGTTGTTTTCCCGACAAGCGTTCCTTTTCCATATTCCTTAATCGCGGCTGACAGGATTTCGGAAGCACTTGCACTATATTCATTTATAAGAACTGTCATAGGTATATTCAGTTCGTTTGCGTCGGATTTTTTTTCTTCGCGTTTTCCGTTTCTGTCCTCAGTGTAAACAATAATACCTTCCGGAACAATCATATCCGCGATACGGACAACCTGCTCATAATCGCCTCCCGGATTGTTCCTGAGATCAAGTATAATGCCTTTCGCGCCGTTCATTATGAGTTTATTCACATGATTTGCAAAATCATATGAGATATCCTCATCAAACAACTTCAACTGTATATACCCGATATTGCCTTCGAGCATATCGCTGTGGATATATACCAAATTAATTACCTGGCGTACCATATTGAATGTTATATAATCATTTATCTCAGGCCTGTAAACCGTTACTTCAACATTTGTCCCGGGAACTCCCCTGATTTTTTGCACGATAAGCTCCGAATCCTTAATTGGCGTTACGTCTTCCCCATCAACCTTAACTATTTTATCTCCTATACGCATTCCCGCCTCTTTTGCAGGAGAACCGGCAAAGGTCTCCGATACGGTTAGCAAATCATTTTCATCCATATAAACAGTTACGCCAATTCCGACATAATTACCTGATTGCTTTTCCATGAAATCCTTCATTTGTTTCGCCGTGTAGTAGACCGTATACGGATCATCAACCGCTTGCGCCATTCCGCTTATTGCTCCTTCAAGAAGCTTGTTTTCATCTACAGCTTCGTAATATGTCTGCATTAAAATGGTTTTTACACGGTTGAAGTTAATTATATTCTCTCTTGATACATTGCGGTTAAAGCTTATCTGGTATTGGGGATTTAAAAAGTTAATTATCGAATAGGTGAATAATCCTGCGACAAAAAAAACAACCGCTATCAAAAAACAAATAACCCCCATCAGCCAATTACGATTTGATTTCATTTACACACTTCCTATTCAAAAATTTTATTAGTGTATTAGCACTCCTGTTTATATATATTTCCTAATTTTTTTAAAATGTATATTCATTTTTATCGTATTGATCTATATTATCTAAAAGAAATACCCGGTAAACCCGGGTATTTCTTCTTATGCAAAAGAATTACTTAAAATTAACAATATGCCCTTTACGGTTTTACATATTTTAACGGGTTTTGCGGCGCGCCATTTACTCTGACTTCAAAGTGAAGATGCGGTCCGGTTGCTGTCCCTGTCATCCCGGCTTTCGCAATGGCTTGCTCGGCTTTTACATATTGGCCTGTTTTAACATTAAACCCCCTGTTTACAATATGTGCATACAATGTAGTAATACCACCGCCGTGATCAATTATAATTGTGTTTCCATACCCGCTCCGTGAACCCGCATAAATAACGACACCATCGGCAGCGGCTACAATCTGCTCGTTCATCGCTGAACCAATATCAATACCCGTATGCATTTTCCAAACTTTATAAATCGGATGAAGCCTGTTGCCGTAACCAGATGCAATATGCTTATTTGTCGGCATGGGCCATACCATTGTTCCGCCTATATATTCAGCACCCATGGTCTTCATGTTTTTTATAAGCTGCTCAAGTTCTTTCGACTCTTTCAGCATCTGATCCATCATTTTTTCGTATTTTTTAATTTCCTTATCATCGGCGTATATTCTGTTTTCAAGGGAAGAACGCGAAACTTCAAGCTCTTCTATCTTTTGCGCGTACAAATTGGCCTGCTCTATGCAATTCTCAACTTCCAGCGCTTTTTGCTCTTTAAGCTGCTCAATTTCAATGCGTTTTCTTTCAAGGGAATCAAGAAGCCTTTGATCTTCATCGGAAAGCAATTGCATATATCTTATTTTGATAAAAAGTTCGTTAAGGTTCTTGCATTTAAACAGTTCATCAAGATCCCATATCGTAACTGTCCGTTTATGCATAATCCGCAGGCGTTCTTTCAACATTTCTTCCTGCCTGGCATACTCATCTTCCGCAATCAGTATCGCCTCATCAAGCGATTGTATCGCAGATTCAAGAAGCTGTATCCTCTGCTCGACCTCTTCTTTCTTAAGGCCGATATTCTCAAGTTCCTTGATAACCTCATCGCGTTTTTTCTTGTTCCAATTCAAATCAGCTTTCTTTTCCTGAATTTGGCTGCTGACTTTTTTTATGTTTGAGTCTTTTTCCTGCTTTTGCTTTTCATATTCTGAAAGCTGATTGGCAAAGCTTTGCGTCATAAACACAACAACTAATATCAATGCCACGATTAAGTAACTTACGCGCTTTATCATATGTGACTGTTCCCCCCGTTTTTTCCGCATCACATTAGCCCTCCGGTACAGGTCCGCATCCTAACCGAAATGTGAATTTGGTCTGGTAATCATTATAAGTATAAGGGTATATATGTATTTTCGGCTGCAAACCATTATTTTTTTATAGTTTTTATGTTTTTTATAAAACCGAAGCAATTATAGAGCGAGTAATATTATACCTCCAAATAAATCTTTGTTATTATTATACATAAACAAGCACTATACATTCAAGTGTTTTCGTACAGAAATTATACTTCCTACCGCGCCCATAACGACACCGATAATAATATAAACAAAAAGGACTTGGCCGCCTATATCTTTAAGAGGGAGCATTCGTATAAGACTCATCCCCGAAACAACCGCTTCGGAATTGATGTAAGTTTCAAGCGCGTTATACAGATAACCGGTTATTACAAACGAGATAACGGATCCTACAAGACCGATAATGATGCCTTCAATAATAAACGGCCATCGGATGAACCAATCGGTCGCGCCGATATATTTCATAATGCCTATTTCTCTACGCCTTGCGTAAACGGTAAGCTTTATAGTGTTTGAAATTATCGAAACGGATATAATAAGCAGCAGGGCCAGAATAAACATGCTCCCCGCATTAATCCATTTCAAAATAAGCGACAGCTTATCAAGAAAATCTTTCGGAAAATCAATATCTTCAACTCCGGTAAAAGTCCGCATCTCTTGCGCAAACTCATCGATCTGTCCGGCATCTTTCAGGCGCAGCCTGAATGACTCGCTTAAAAATTCCGGGGTATAACCCTTCAGCAATGACGGATCCTCCAGTGCTTCGTTCAACTCGGCAAAGGCCTGTTCTTTTGTTATTCTGTCGCATTTAAGCACACGTTCATCGTTTTTAAGTCTTAATTCTATATCATCGGCCTGAAGGGGAGCAATATCCTTGTCGAGCCATATTACTACCTCGGCAATTTGTTTTTCCATCTGTTTTAAATTAAACGTCAGAATTAAAGTAACCAAAAGAAATAATCCGAATATAAGAAGGGACGAGACTACCATTGTCAGCGAAGCAAGAGTCATCAACAGGTTCTTGTATGTATTCGAAAACCCTTCCCTAATCATGTATTTTATGGTTCTAAACTTCATTCGTATAATTCCCCTTTTGAACATCGTGGATAATCCGGCCGTAATCGAGGGAAATAACCCTCTTTTCCATTTCATCCACGAGGCTTTTTTCATGCGTTGCTACAATTACCGTTGTACCCCGTTGATTTATTTCATCCAACAGATACATTATCTCACGGCTTATACCGGGATCGAGATTTCCCGTAGGTTCATCGGCAAGCAGAATCGACGGATTGTTTACGAGCGCCCTTGCAAGCGACACCCGCTGCTGTTCCCCTCCCGAAAGTTGATCGGGATACACCTTTGCCTTTTTGCTTAGCCCCACAAGCGCCAATGCGACAGGGACCTGTCTGCGAATTTCTTTTGGCTGCGCCTCCACAATCTGCATCGCAAAAGCAACATTATCATAAACGGTTTTGTTCGGCAGCAGGCGAAAATCCTGGAATACTACCCCAAGGCCGCGCCTAAGGTACGGAATCTCCGAGCGCCGCATATTGTGTATACTGAATCCGTTTACATATACTTCGCCTTCGGTTGGAACTTCTTCATGTAATATAAGCTTTAGCAGAGTTGATTTGCCGGAACCGCTTGGCCCGACTACAAAAACAAATTCACCTTTCTCTATTGTAAAGGACGCATCCTGTAGCCCTATAGCACCGTTAGAGTATCGTTTCGTCACAGACTTGAACTCAATCAAATCAAACACATCTCCATTTTTATTTTATTATAAATTAATGAAAACGGAACAATGTTTATTTTCCCGCTGCATCAAGATAGCGCTTTACCATCATGGCCACCTTGAAATGAATGGCATCTTCAAATATGCGCAAATCCATCCCTGTTATTTTCTGAATTTTATCCAGCCTGTAAACAAGAGTATTCCTGTGAACAAACAATTGCCTCGAAGTCTCGCTTACATTAAGGTTGTTTTCAAAAAATTTCTGGATAGTAATCATTGTTTCCTGATCTATAAGCTCATAAACACCGTCTTTGAATATTTCATTCAAATACAGCTTGCATAGCGTCGTGGGAAGCTGGTAAATCAATCGACCGATTCCTAAATTATTATAATCTATTATCGTTTTGTCCGACTCAAATATATTCCCTATCGTAAGGGCTGTTTGAGCGTCCTTGAAAGAACGTGTTATATCACGCAGCCGCTCAACTTCAGTGCCTATTCCGATACAGGCTTTTACCATAAGCTCCGTGTTAAGCGTATCGATTATCATTCTTGCTTTGCGGTAAATATCTTCTTTGTCTTCATCCTCTTTCAGTTCTTTAACAAGTACGGTATTCTGATCGTCAAGCAGTACAACAAAATCTCTGGCATAATTTGGGAATATGCTTTTTATTATATTGTACGCATGAATATCCTTTGATTTATCGGTGCGAACCAGATATGTTATCCTTCTGATATCATCTTTTATTCTTAATTCCTTTGCCCTGATTGAAATATCTCCCGGAAGGACATTGCCAAGAAGTACGTTTTTTATAAAACTGTTTTTATCATATTTTTCTTCATAATAAAGCCTTGCGTTTTCAATACTAAGGCATACAAGTTCCATCGCCTTCCTGCTCTGTACGGTATTACCGTATACATACGCGGTATAATCCATTCCTTTGCGGTTTCCAACCCTCATTAATGCAATTTCATCGTTTTCGAAATAATCTTCACCGGAATTAATAAAATCGACAGCATCTTCATTATATTTACCGATTTCTGAAGACACTGTGCTCGCAATCACCATTCCATATGAATCCGTAATACCCGCATCGCTTTTCAAAATTTCTTTAATACGGTAAACAAGCGACTGAAAAACTTTTGCAGCCAAAAAAATACCTCCAATCGTATAAACACATATCATTATACAACAATTTTTTTTGGAAGTACAAGGCCTTTCCTAAAGATTCGGGAATTTTCATGGTTTTTCAATTTTTTACGGATGGATTTAGTCCTGAAATGCGGTTACCCTTCCTGAGAATACCTGCATAATGGTTTCCAGGAGCTCTTTGTTATTTATTGCCGACGTATTATGGACAATAATTTGTCTCGGCGCGGCTGAAATCAAAAAGCTTATCAACATATCCTCTTCTTTTATCGTTCCGTTGTGCTTTTCGTCATTCCATTCGCTGAACCATTGTTCGGATATTCTCTCCATGTTTTCATCGTAAATTGAAAAGCTGGAATCATTTTCAGCAATTACATGCACACAGCGAAACTTCGGCTTCTGCATTTGTACAAAATATGTCAAAAGTTTTATAAATTCCTGATATTCTTTTTCAACAAGATATTGCCTGACTGCCCAGTCAACTATATCTTCCAGTTCTTTTACATATTCCTGCATTCTGAAGGTGACAAACCCCTCCAGGATAATATGGTTGCTCTGGTTAAGAAAATCGGCAAGCCTTCTTGTTACAATATTCCTTCTTCGTATTCGAATAACGGCATCAAAATAGTTCTGATCTTTTTCCTGCAGTTTTTTTTGAGCTATTCCGACAATGTCCCGCCTCTCACCGGGTTTTAAATATCCATAATGCTTTTTAACAATCCGGTTGAGTATTAGTCCTTCATATGCTGTCATCATATATTCCGCAAGAACGGACGACAGTTGTTCAACAAATGCTGAATTCTTTTGCTGTTTTTCTTTTTTTTTGCACTCTACGGCTATAAGCCCATCACCATGTTCCTGATTAATCGTAATAATTTCTCCCGATGAATCGTTATTTATCAGTTCTTTCCGCAAATATGCCAACAGCTCTCCGGCTCCGTCACCGGCCGCTATACGGACAGGCTGCATAATCACACTTCCTTTCCAGGTGTAGTATATGAATGTCCGAAAGTGCGTATTCTGTTCGGCGGCATGTAAAAAATGTTAATAATATGCATATAACCGCCCTACCGAGAAATAGCTTTTTCCCGATATTATTGTATTCGCAATCAGTTCCATCGGTACCATCAATATGATTTTTCGGCTGATTGATAAAGTGATTGATTATGTCACCATAACGGCAGGAATGTAACAATAATTTTATCTCTTTTTTTATATAGTAATTATTATGAAACTTTTTTGTCATAATTATCGTCTTAATATATTGCAAGATCAAACATGTTTACACCGAAGCCGATAAACCGACGGAGCGGTAATTCGTCTTTTGTCCGGCTGCTGACACTGTACAACAAGCAGGAGCATGGGAGTCAGAAAAATGAGACCTGGGATATTTATTTCATTATTTTTAGTTTTTATATTATTGGTGTCGGGTTGTGATGTACAAACGGGAACATCAGGTTTAGATACAAAAAACACAACCGTAAAAATTCCCTTCCAAAAGCTTGATGAAAACTCCGTGGAATGGATAACAATGACGGGCGGGCTTGGCAACATTACCACGAAGGTACTGTTTTACGGACATGACGATATGGCAATACAAAATCTTGTTAGCATGATCAATGAAAGCAGGGAAATGATTAAAACAGACAATTCGGTCATTGACAAAACCCATTCGAGAGTTCGTCCAATAGGCATGATTATTTCCCTGAAAGAGAATAGCAGAATATATCTTTGGCCATCCTATGAAGTTATCGGTAATTCCGGAGATCTGACAATATCAACGCATACCGACAGGTATGTCCTTGAGATTAATGGAGAAAATGGAACTTCGGAATACTATACGATATTCTCGAAAGATGTCGCCGGCTATCTTATAGAAGGCTGGAAAGAAGACATGCCGTTGGTTGATGATATAAAAATTGAATCCGAAGCCAAAAGATCGTCCGATTCAGGATATATTGTCGAAAACGGAGATTTGTTCACAATTTCGGGTGACGGCTGCCCAAACGATGCAGTGAATATATACATCTGTAAAAATGAAGGCGGGGAGCGCTGTCATTTGGGCCGGGCCGAAACCACCTTCGGTGCCTGGGAATGGAAAGGCTTAATAGGAAGCAGCCTGAATAGTACCGACGGCAAGACAGTTAATCTGGAATCAGGTCTTTATGATATTATAGTAAATTTCGGCGACATGGAAAAATCGGTGTGCGGAATCATTTACATTGCCGAAAGCTCCGACTAGTTTCATTAACGGTTCATCCGGTTGTATTCTTCCACCCTCATTGCCAGATACCGGTAATCCGGTTTTACAATCTGATCAAGAAGGTATGCCGAATTTTGCGAGCCGGAGAACCTGTTACGGTTTAGTTCCCGTATTATCGCATTTGCCGTTGCTATCCCGATTCCATGTCCATAATAATATCCGTTAAGCAACTGTATTACGTTTTCACCCTGCCATTCGGGCGTTTCGGTGTTTACATCCGGGTTAATGAAATACAGGCAGTCTCCCGGCAGCGAGTTTTTAACACCGCCGTACGTACGAACGCCCAAATCCCTGTCCAGGTACTTCCAGTCCATAAGGTATATGTCTGCGAACAGCCGGTCAAAAAGCCCTTCCGGCATAACCTCAACAAGTCCGAGGTAGAATACGATTACAATAGCCGTCGCGCACTCCGTTCCGTACAGCCTGCTGTTTTTTAAAATGTCACGTATCGCTTCATGCGGATTTGCTTCCCTTTTAAGCCTGAACCCGCCTTCATAGGTTCTGTCCCAGTAAGCTTCATTACACATTGAATTCTTAAACAGTCTGAATGAAAACAGGCTGTTATTAAGTCTTTCGGACATGTTAACAATTGAAGCTCTTGAATCAAGTTCAAAATTCAGCAAATTCAGTGAAGGATATGTATATACCGTATCGCTTTGCATCATTTGAGCGGCAATTCTCTGCTTTACGCTCCCGGGCCTTACGTACCTCCCCAAATCGGTACTGGTAATTGCATTTCCGTTAACGCGTATCATATGCGCACATCCCGATTGTTTGTCTTAATCTATAATATGTAAAGTGCGTCATTTTGGGGACAACGGCAGGCGCAGCAAAAGAGAACAAAAAAAACAGGGCTGCGGGTTTTGTAACCCGAAGCCCTATTTTTTGTCTTTTGTATTTTTTTGTATTTAACCGTGATTAATTGCCGCGAAGTTCATCCCACAGCTTAGCTCTCTGATCAAGAACTTCCTGTCCGCCCGCAGCAAGGTATTCCTGTATCAATGAATCCCATACCGCGTCGAATTCTTCCGGTTTGGCAGTGATTGACTTCGCATATATCTCAAGTTCTTTATCATCGAGAACTTTTCCGTATTTCGCGTCTGCATCCGTCGGAATCAGACCGGCGCCAGGATTTACATAACCATCCCTGATAGCCAGGTTATACGAATCTTCAAACAGATGCTCGTTTCCAGGATATGAGAACGCGTTCGCCTTTATCCTCTTTGTCGCATCAGCCAGGTAAATACCGTTAACAATGAGGGTATAGTCTATATTCTGCAGCGAAGGCATCATCTTTTCTCCCTCAACCTGCGTAAGCATGGGCAGTCCGTCAACAATAGTATGATGCACGCCTTCCTCGCCGAACTGCAGGAAGAATAATACATCAGGATCTGCCATCCAGTTGAGGTACTTAATTACCGCATCAACTTTTGCCTGGCTTGTCTTAGGAACTATCATCCTGATTCCCGTAGGATCATAGAGCTCTTTCCTGTGCTTGCCGCTGTATATGTTTGTAAAAGGATCTATCGGTATAAACTCGGCATCAGGGAAGTTCTTCTTCAGGTTCGTATTATGACCGGGAACGTTTCTCAACGCCAAATCGTAGTTTCCTCCGTAAGATCCGGCATAACCTCTGATTACGTCTTCGTCGCGCATCTTACCGTCCCTGTCAAGCGGGAATTCAGGGCTTATCAATCCTTCGTTGTACAACTTGTTAAGATACCTTGCGCCTTCCTTCCATCCGGGGAGGAACAGCCTGTTCTTCACATAATAATCCTTGTCCGATACATCTTCCAGGAATGTCTGGAAGAACCCGTAAGCGACATAGTCAACATCATGGGTCATGGCGTAAGGAATGACTTTATCCACATTGCCGGGATTCTTTTCCTTGAATGCCTTCAATGTCTGATAGAATTCATCCGTCGTATCAGGTACGGGAAGACCGAGTTTTTCGAGCCAATCCTTCCTGATGAATGTTCCCGTGTTCGCCTGTATTACCCTTTTTGCAATAATCGCATACTGTCTTCCGCCGTACAGTCCATAACTTAACAGATCGTCACCGAGATACTGTTTAAGTTGTGCGCCGTATTGGTTAAGAGCATCCGTCAGATCCGACAGGCCGCCTTCCTTGTAATAGTTGTAAACGGTGGCCACATCATAAGTCAAACAAATGTCAGGCGCGTCCCCTGTAGCCATCCATACGTTCAGCGTATCGACTTCCTGTGATCTCGGGCACGGTACAAAAGTAACCTTGATGTTGTTAGGATCGCCGAAATTCTCCTGTATCCATTTTGTCCAGTAGTTGTTGTCAACAGGAGTCTGACCCGGCGTACCTCTGTCGAATACTTCGACCCTTAATTCGACAGGTTTTGCTGTTGTGGTAGGAGTTTCGGTTTTCCCGGTATCTGTAGACCCGGTGCTGGGCTGCTGTGTAGAAGTCTGGCCTCCGGTAGGAGCACACCCTGCAGTCGCGGTAACTATAAGCATAATACCGAATATCATGCTTATAATCGCCAATGCTTTTTTCCTCATTTTTATTAACCCTCCTTTGAAATTAAAATTACATTTATAATTATGTCAACCCTTTATTGAGCCAATCATAATACCTTGTACGAAGTGTTTCTGCAGCCACGGATAAACAAGGAGTATCGGAATTGTACAAAACATAACGGACGCCGCTTTAAGGCTTTCAGGAAGCAGGTTTGAAGCGATGCTTCCTTCAATAGCGGAAATTTCAGGCTGCATATTGTTATAGACGATTTGATAGAGTTTTAATTGTATCGGATAAAGCTTTGAATCCGTTATATACAGCAAGGAATCCATAAAATAATTCCAGCGGCCTACCGCATAGAACAGGCTTAATGTTGCCAGAACCGGCAATGAAAGCGGCAACACTATTCTGACCAGTATTGTCAAATAGTTAGCTCCGTCGATAAGGGCCGATTCCTCAAGGCTCTCAGGCAAATTACTGAAAAAAGTCTTAAGGACAATCATGTTAAAAGCACTGATTAGACCCGGAAAAATAAGCGCTCCAACTTTGTTCAGCAAACCCAGGTTTTTTATCAGTATATAATCCGGTATCATTCCCCCGCTGAAGTACATTGTAATTACCACCATCAGGAGGAAAAAGTTTCTTCCCTTTAAACCTTTTTTCGATAGAGGGTAAGCCATAAGTATTGTCATCATCATGCTCATAGCGGTGAAAACAAGTGTGAGCACTACTGTGAACAGCAGAGACCTTATCATAGTCTTGTCCGCAAAAACCACCCTGTAGGAGTCGAAGGTAAGTTCCACGGGCCATATATATACCCTTCTTGAAAGAATCGCACTGTTAGAACTTAAAGAAACCGATGCCACATACAGCATGGGTATAAGGCATACCAGCACGGAAAAGAATACTATTACGTTCAATATCATATCAAATATTCTGCTCTTTATACCTGAATCCATTGCACAGTCCCCCTGGTATAACGTCCAAAATACCCTTTATAATTGAAAATTTACCATATACCCTGTTCTCCCAATTTCTCCGCAATATAATTAGCGGTTATAAGGAACACCATGCCAACAACGGATTGGAAAAAGCCTACCGCGGTTGCCGTTGAAAATCTGCCGGAGCGCAGGCCTACACGGTATACAAAAGTGCTTATAACATCTGAAGCGTCGGTAACCAGATAATTGCCCATCGCATACGGCCGATCAAACCCGATTTGGGCGATTCTTCCGACATTCAGTATCAGCAGTATAATAATTGTCGTTTTGATACACGGCAGAGTAATGTGCCAAATTCTTCTTAATCTGCCGGCTCCATCGACTGTAGCGGCTTCGTATAATTCCGGATTTATTCCGGCAATAGCCGCCAGATAAATTATCGCATTCCAACCGGCGCTTTGCCATACGCCCGAGAGGGTATATGTTATTATCCACGGTGTTTTTTCGGTCAGGAAAGGTATTGGTTCAAATCCGAGCTTTTCAATAAGCGTATTGACTAAACCTGACTGGGCCGAGAAAAGCTGTATGGTAAGACTTCCGATTACGATCCATGACAGGAAATGGGGCAGATATAATATGGTTTGGGAAATTCTTTTATAAGTTTGGTTCCTAAGCTCGCTTAATATTATAGCAAGTATTATGGGTGCAGGAAAGCCTGCTATTAAATCCAATGTATTTAGGAAAAAAGTATTTTTAACCGCTCTGAAAAATTCCTTCATCGAGAATATCTCTTTAAATGTCGCGAAATTGTTCCAGGGGCTTTTCCATATGCCCAGAAACATGTTATAGTCTTTGAAAGCGATTGTTACGCCGTACATCGGCACATACTTGAATATGAAAAAGTAAGCTACGGGCAGAACTAGGAATAAATAAAGCAGATAATTACGCCGCATATATGTCAGGAATTTTCGCAGTTTTTCAGTTGTTGCATTTTTATTCTTCGAGGATAATTTAACATTGGCGGAAGACATTACATACATCCTCCTCTAAAATTAGCTGAACAGCAGTCCATTCACGTGCATTTGACTAATCTCAGTTTTAATATATGTGATCTGTGTTCTTATTTCAACAATTATTTTTACTTTTGAACCGTTAATTTTGATTGCCGCAACGGGAACCTGTACCTCATTGAAATCATTTGCCACTCAGCTTCGCCGTCCGGCGCGTTTATGAATCTAAGGTGTGTAGAAATGAGATCAGTTCGCTGTTTTATACTATGTTAATTATGTTTAATTATTCTTAACCAAATACGGTTTTGTTTTATCGATAAGCATGGTTTTTGTCCTGTATTCCCCCGGGGTTATCCCCTCAATTTTTTTAAATACTCTTGTGAACGTTTGGTCACTGTTATACCCAAGCGATAATGCAATATCCTTAATGCTTATTTCAGTGCGGACCAACAAATCTTTCGCATCGTTCATCCTTAAACTGTTTATTACATCGCCAATATTTTTCCCGATTTTATCTTTGAAAACCTTTCTTACATGAGAATAGCTGAGCCCGACATAATCGGCTATATCCTGTATCCCGATATCTTTCTTGTAATTCATCTGTATGTAGCCCATAATTTTGTTTATCTTGTCATCATCACTTACGTGCCTGTTCAGATAGTCGAACATTTTCTTGTAAATATCGACAAGCCACTGCTCTATATCCTCTAAAGTCTCTTTTTTTGAGAGTTCATTGTATATATTAAAATTGCTCCCGAATATATGGCTCATATCAATATCGGAATCTGTAAGATATTTTATTACCGTATCTCCAACCAACTGGTTAAATATTTGTCTGACGTTATCACTGGATAGACCAATTTTGCTTTTTAGTTCCGCGACAAGGCGTTTCACAGTCTTTTCAACGGCATTGATGTTTCCTGTTTTCACTTGATTCAGCAGATACTTTTCAGTTGTTGCCGGAAAATAATATTTATGTTTTTCCAGGTCCTCATTCCATAAAATAACGCTTTCATAACCGTATATCAATTTCAGTTTCAAGGCCTGAGTCGCTTCCATATATGATGTCGATATTTCAAATATATCTTTGTAACATCTTCCCATACCGATTGAAATGGTATAGTCAAAGATTTTCGCGGTTTCTTTCTGTATTTTGTAAAAGCACTCCCGAATTTGGTTTAGTCCTTCATCTGTAAGCGCTTCTTCCAAATTGAGAATTAACGCCATTTCTTCATTATCCATATTAACGCCCGTACATTTGCAGTTTGGACCGAAAACCTGCTCAGCTATGCTAATAATTATCATTTTCAGATAATACTGCCGTTTAACCTCGTACTTTTTGGTAAATTCATCATATTTGTCAATTGACATCGCTACGCAGATAAAATACTCATACGGGAAATCGATATGCGCGAAATTATCTGTCTGATACATAAATCTACCTTTCAGCAGACTGTTTAAATAGTTTTGAATTATGTTCATCTTGTTTTTCTCAAGCTCATTGGAAATCGATTCGAATGCTTTTCTCAAAATTGCCATTTCATCCCCGGCCTCAAGAATGTTAATTCCTTTATCAGACTTTATATCCTGAATTAACTTCTTTACGGGACTGCACAACTTCTTAGTTATTGCATAAACGATTACCACACTCATTATTGTAATAAAAACCGAGAAATAAATGATATTGCCACGAATATTATCCACACTGTCTTTCAATGCTTCCAATGAAAAAACACCCATATATATCCAGCCATCATAAGGCGATTTATAATAGGATACAATAGAACTCTTATTATCGACTTCGGTAATAATAAATCCTTCATCAGTGTCGCTGTTTATTATGCTGTTTATGTAATCAGTACTGGAAATATCTTTGCATAAGAAATTCTTGTCTATATGAGATATCACATTTCCATTGTCACTAATAACGTAAATATACCCTTCCCTGTTTATATTGTCGGTGTTAATCAGCTTGGACAGCACGTCTTCCCTGACATTGACGACCAGTGCTCCTCTTAACGCGGTAGTATACGGAGTAAGCGGATAAATATATGTTATAATGCAGCTTGCGGCTAAATAGTCCTCATATTCATTGCTACTGTATGGCAGTCTCGTATCTATCCATCCAAGCGACATCCCTTTTGTTTTATAGTCATTATAATATTTAAGCCATCCTGTATCGTTTAAATCCGTAATAGGAACAAAACCCTGGTTTGAAGTCAGGGAATATCCGAGATCTTCAATGCATAGATATATTGATTCATACCTGGCATTGGTATTAACAGCTTCCAGAATTACTTCCAAAGCATCGGAAAGTTTAATTAAATCGTTTGAATCAATTACCCGCTCACCATTATTATCGCTGAATTTTACTTCACTTAGGATATTTATTGCACTATTTACGGAAAGCCTGATTGTGTCTTTACGTATCGTGTTTTTAAACTCCAATATCGTGTTCTCGGCAACTTTAAGTTTTCCTATGCAGTTTTTCCCAATTTCTTTTTTTGAACTGTTTATCACAGCATTATCATATGCTATAACGTAAACTATCGTTATAACCAGCAACAACACGGAAAACGAAATAAAAAGCTTCAGCGAAAATGAATAGCTTTTCATTTAACTAATACTGCTCCTTTCATCTAAACTAAAGCACAAGTTTAGATAGCCGAGCGATAGCAAGCAGGGTTATATATAGCTATCTCTTACTTATTATTATAGATGGAAGTACAAAAAATTACAACTTGCATCGTGTTTTCTTATGTAAATTGCATAAACGTGGCAGAAATTGGTCATAATTTTTTGGGGTGATAGTTTTGCGTAAAAAGAAAGAGCGACGAATTGATTTGCTGTTAATTCAGGAAAAATTAAAAAATTGTCCCGATTTGAAGCAAAAAAATGTCTTTATTGAGGAAAAACACGAAGCGTGGTTTTTCTATATTTATCAAAATATAGACAATGATTTGCTTCAAAGGGATTTTATATCCCCGATAATTAATATGACATATAAGCAGTTATCGGATATTAAAACCGTTAAAAATATTCCGAACGGCTCGATAAAACTCGTTTATACTACAGATGAAGCAGTAAAGGAGATCTTTTCCGGCAGCGCCGTATTTGTTTTTGAACTGATCCAATATGCAATTTCCTGTAAAATAGATAAGGTTGAAAAGCGTGCCCTGGAGGAACCAAGTACCGAAAAAAATATCAGGGGGCCTCATGAAGGTTTTCTTGAAGTATTGGAAGCAAATATCGGCATACTGAGAAGAAAAATACGCAGCGACGCACTAAAATTCAAAACTGTTACGCTGGGGAAAATCACGAACCAAACAGTCGCAATAGCCTATATTGAAGGAATAGCCAATAAGGACCTCGTTGAAGGTCTGTATGACAAAATCAGTTCGATAAAACTCGACGGAATGCCTGCAATCGGATTTATAGAACAGAGCATTATAACCCACCCCCACTCATTATTTCCCCAGTTTTTGAATACCGAGAGGCCCGATAGAGCCGTAGCGGCCCTGCTTGAAGGAAGAATTGTAATATTGATGGATGGAACGCCTGTCGTACTGATAGCGCCTGTAACATTCATTTCTTTTTTTCATACCCTTGACGATTACAGTAATCCCTGGATACTCGGCAGTTTTTTACGCGCCGTAAGAATACTTGGCGGTATATTCATTGCGGTATTTATGCCTGCTTTATATATCGCGATAACATCCTTTCATTATTATGCCATTCCTCTGGAACTTCTGCTGAACCTCGCAAAGTCGAGAGTCGAGGTTCCACTGCCTCCTATTTTTGAAATTTTAATACTTGAGATAACTGTCGAACTGATACGTGAGGCGGCCATAAGGCTTCCCACGTATATCGGTACGGCAGTAAGCGTGTTTGCCGGCCTTATTATCGGCCAGGCCGCCGTTGAAGCGGGAATAGTCAGTAACCTTGTTATTGTAATTGTTGCCGCTACCGCAACCGCATCCTACGTCGTACCATCGACAGACATGGCATTGTCCATCCGCATTATCAGGTTTATATTCATGCTTTCCGCATCCATATTCGGAATAATCGGCATTGTGGTATGCACAACCTTCACGATAGGACATATTATCGCCCTTGATTCGCTGGGGCAGCCATATTTTACTCCCTTTTCACCATTTTCCTTAAGAGGTTTGAAGGACAGTTTTGTAAGGTTACCTCTGAAAAAACAAAAGACAAGACCACCGGAAACAAAAACCGGCAAAAAAGTCAGGAGTGAATGAGTATTGGACGGAGGAGCCAACGCGATTACCTCAAAGCAGATGGCACTGTATACGTTTGTATGCCAGACAGGCATAGGCAGCATTGTTCTTCCGACAGCATTAGCGAAAGAGGTAGGCCATGACGGCTGGATTTCGGTTATTGCAACAGGGGTTTTGTCAATTGCCATCGCTGCGCTGCTCGGAATGCTGCTGAAGAAAAGTTCCGGCAAAGGGATACTTGACATAAACAAGGAAGTATACGGGAAAGTGATAGGCACAGCTTTTAATATATTAATTTTTATCTATCTGCTTGTCACGGCATCAGCAGGGGCCGGGATTTTTGTGGTTTTCCTGAGAATTTCGTTTTTTCGTTTAACACCGCAGTTAATCATGTCATTAATATTCATGCTGCCGTCTTTCTATATGGTATGGTATGGCCTTAAAACAACAGCACGGTTTAAAATATTCACGCTTTTTTCTTATGTAGTTGTCCTGGTATATATCATTTTGATATATAAGGACATAAGGCCGACTTTCCTTATGCCGGTCGGCGAAGCAGGCATTGTGCCGTTATTGTACAGCATTAAGACAAGCTATTTCGCATATATCGGCCTGGAACTGATCGCAGTATTTTATGCCGAGATAACGGATAATGAAAAAGCTTTGAGGTGGCATGTGTTTGCGAACTTTTTCAGCATGCTGTTTTTTACAATCGTTACCGCCGTCTGTACCGCGGTTTTCGGCGAGAAATTTCTGCCCGTCCAAAGCATAACTTTGTTTAACTTATTCAGAATATATAATGTGGACGTACTCGAAAGAATTGATCTGTTTATCATAGCGTTCTGGTTCTTTGCTATCAGCTGTTCAATCAGGGCTTATATAATGGCTTCATGGTATAGTCTTAATAAAATATGCAAAAAAAAGAAAAGCACGTTTATATACATGATATTTATTGCTCTGCTTATAGTGATCAGCAGAATACCGGGAGATATCAACGAGTCATACCTCCTTTTGGACATCGTTAATTATTCAGGCATGGGCATAACGGTTCTTTTTATCATATCCCTGTTTATATCTGCGGTAAAAACGAAAGGCGGCAAAAGATATGAAAAAGGTTAAAATCTTAAGTCTCTGTTTTTTATGTTTTGTACATCTTTTAATATCCGGCTGCTGGGATCAGAAAATATTCGAAGAAATAGGCCTTGCCCTTGTGCTCGGTTTGGAACATACGGAAAACGGCGAGATACTGTACACGATGACTATGCCCGTATTTGCCGAGGATATAGAAGAAACAATGGAAATACTGTCGACTACCTCCGATCTGTTAAGGCAATCACGCGATCAAATACGCAATACATCAGGTAAGAGAGTTGAGGGCGGAAAAATACAGCATATTGTTTTTTCAAAAGAGCTCGCAGAAAAAGGTATAGACAAGACTCTGGATGTTTTTGTAAGGAGTTCTGAAAATCCCTTTCTTGCGAATATTATTGTCGTAGACGGAAGCCCCTTTGAAATGCTTAAAATGAGCAAAGATTACAAGGATAAACCAAGACTGGGAGTGTACATGGCAAATATTATAAGACATGCACGCGCAAACGCTGCGACACCTGAGAGCAGAATATACAATTTTACTATTTTGCAGTACAGCGAAACAATTGATCCTGTTGCGAGTTATATTAGTTTTGATGATACAGGAATAACAATAGAAGGTTCCGCCCTTTTCAATGGAAACAAAATGGCAGGGAACATTGATTTCGAAAAGACGGGATTACTGCATGCGTTAATGGGAGAAAAAATACAATTCGGATATTATATAAAAGCGAAGGATATTGAAGAAAGCGTTTCTTCGGACAAAAGAGGGGTTTCCATATTACTGTACCGGGCTAAACGGAAAATTGAAGCAAGCTGTGCAGACGGAACAGCCCCCGAAATCCATATCAGCCTCGACCTCACGGGAATCATCGATGAAATTGATTTGGACTATCGTCTTGATGAGCCTGATGATAAAAAAAACCTGGAAGAAAAAATAACAATGCTACTCCGGCGGGACTTCATGAATCTTTTAAAATACCTGCAGGAAATAGGCTCTGATCCGGTCGGGTTCGGGGAGATAATAAGAGCAAAGCACAATGAATATTTCAAGTCCGTTTCGTGGAAAACCGTATATCCCAAAGTAAAATTTGATATCGATGTAAAAATTAATATTGAATTTTACGGCGCATTGTATTAAGTATTCGATAATACACCTTCAATAACCGTAACCGCTTTTCCCGATATAAGCACCCTTTCACCGGATACCTGCACCTTCAGCATGCCTCCCCTTTTTGATGCCTGATATGCAATAAACTTATCCTTCCCAAGTTTTTTCCTCCAATACGGACCTAAACAGCAATGCGCGGAGCCGGTCACGGGATCTTCAAAAATACCTACCTCGGGCGCGAAAAACCGTGAAATAAAATCATACCTGCTTGACTGCGCTGTTACAATTACGCCCCTCATTTGCACTCTCATAAGCTTCGTAAAATCGGGCTTAATGCTTTTAACTACTTCTTCCGATTCTACCTCGATTATGTAATCGAATACGCTTTTGCCCGTATAGACCGGATTAACAGCCAGCGCTTCTATCAATTCGGGTGGTACGTCGGCTTTTTCTTCCGGAGTCGCGGGAAAGTTTAGTTCAATCCAGCCCTCATTGTACCTTGCGGTCAGCATTCCGCTCTTCGTATCGAAAACAGCTTCCTCTTCTTTCCCTAAATACCCTTTTTCCCATAATATATGGGCGCTTGCCAATGTCGCATGTCCGCACAGATCAATTTCCGATTCAGGCGTAAACCAGCGCAGCTTGTAGCCGTTATCCTTCGGCACAAGAAAGGCGGTTTCCGCCAAATTCATCTCATTTGCGACATCCTGCATCCATTTTACCGGAGGCTCCGATTCTAAAATACAAACCGCCGCGGGATTTCCTTTGAACGGTTTATCCGTAAAAGCGTCCACTTGGTAAATTTTCATTTTTCCACCCCGTACACTTATATTTCCAGTTAATTACCGTAAGTTTCATACCTTTCACTTTTTATTCATTCATATCCTTTATATCCACTTAATCCTGCTTTTTCGACTCGCTGCCATAATAAGATTGTAATAATTTTAATCTTTCTTTTGGCTTGTGTCAAGATTTTGCAGTTCCAGGAATCAATACTTCATTATATTAGCAAATCCCAGTTCCTCCGCATATTTTACGGCGGCAATATATTCATCTCTGCTTATTCTTCTTGACAACTCGGCGAAACTATACGATTTATGGGCAGGATAGTATTGCGACATTATATTCACAAAAGTATCCTTTGATACCTCGTCAGCGATAAATTCCAAAACTTTATACGTATCAGCTGCGTTGTCAGGCATTACAAGGTGCCTGACCAGCAAGCCCTTATAGGCTATTCCTTTCTCATCGGTATTAAGAACGCCGACCTGTCTGTGCATTTCTTTTACGGCCGCTTTTGCAATATCAAAATACTTATCGGCTTTCGTGTATTTTTTCGCTTTGGCATTGTCGCCAAACTTAATATCGGGCATATAGATATCAATAATGCCATCAAGAAGTTTCAGCGTGTCAATATCATCATATCCTCCCGTATTATACACGAGAGGAAGTTTCAGACCGCCTCTCGCGGCTATGCCCACAGCTTCAATAATCTGCGGAACGAAATGGGTCGGTGAAACCAGGTTAATATTGTGGCATCCTTTGTCCTGCAGTTGCAGCATTATCCGGGCAAGCTCTTGAGGTGTCACTTCATAGCCGTCTCCACAGTGACTTATCCTGTAATTCTGGCAGAATACGCACTGCAATGTACAGTAACTGAAAAAAATGGTTCCTGACCCGCCCCTGCCGACAAGCACCGACTCCTCGCCGTAATGCGGGCCGTAGCCATCTATCACCGCATCCGCACCCGCCCTGCAAAATCCCCTTTTGTTGCCTGTTCTGTCCACTTTGCAGTGATGCGGGCATATTATGCATTCTTTAAGTTTTTTCTTTAGAATTTTGATCCGGTTATCGAGCTCGCCGGATTCCAACAATTCAATATATCCGGGTACATGGTTACCTTCAGGCATTGTCATACCTCCGCTGCCTATTTTCATAAAATGGTATGTATCTATGTTTTGAACAAAAGCTCAATTTATTCAATATGATAAGAATAACCGATATGCTGGTTTATTGCATATTACGCGCTGCAAAAACACTCTTCTCTGAACTCTCTCGGAGTTTTTCCGGTAATATTTTTAAATACCATGTAAAAATATGTATCACTGTTAAAACCTGAACGCATGTATAGCTCATTCAGCTTAGCTCCACCCCGTATAAGCTGTTTTGCATGCTCTACCCTTATTTTATTAAGATATTCCACCACGCCGCTGCCGGTATCTTCTTTGAATACACGGCTTAAATATGATGCGGAAGTATGGACATGATCAGCTATCGAATTTAAGGAAATATCCCTGTTATAGTTACGGTTAATATAAATGATTGCCTGACGCGTGATTTCACGATATTTTTCCGTTTCCCCGAATCTCTTCAGGTACTGCATCACATTGAGATAGCAGTTGAGAATCCCCTGCTGCATCTCGTTAAGGGACATTTGCTGGAGATTCTGATATACATAATAAAAATCAGGATAAATGGTCATAAGATCCGTTTTGTAGTCCCGAAGAGCACGGCTGAGCAGATTAATGAGATGAGCAAAGATCAACTGTGCTTGCACCGAATTCAATCCGCTGTCACGAATATTGTTGAAAATATTCTCTATATACTCTTTTATATCCTGCCAGCTTCCGTTTTTTATTAACCGCATAATGTTGTGTTCGTCGTGAAAATCGATGCAGTAACTGCTGCACACCGACTTGGGTATTGTGCGGTCATGAATGACAACATCATTTTCCCTGTAAATCCTTTCTCCCAGTGCCGCACGGGCATTCTCATACACTTCTTTAAGACCAATGGGAGAAGAAGCATACCCACTGATGCTGTAGCACGCGGTAACGTTATAATGGCGTTTCAAAGCAATGCGGATTTGGTTAATACACGCATTTACATCCCTTAAAAAGCTATTCTGTGAATGTGTTTCCGCCATGGGAAAAAGTATGACAAAACCAACGTCAAATCGCGGAATAAGCATTGTATCCCCTAAAAGATTCCCGCTGATTAACTCCATCATCCTTTCAAAAAGGACCTGCCATTCGCCTTGCGTATTTCGGTTCTTCAGCGTACTTATATTATCAAACTCAGCAACAACAATGATCATGCTTCCGGAATAAATCGGCAGTGAAAGTTCCTTTGACTGCTTCAGCGCTTCATCGATATCTGTTAACCGCCCTTCCAGCAAATTATTTAAAAATTGCTGCTGAAGCATTTTACGGCCAATAGCTATCTGTTTCCTTACCTTCTCATTGTCCAGATTTGATTCCCTCGCCCTGTGGATTTGCTTCTGTGCCGTCTGCAGCACATTTAAAAGAGTAGACGCAGTTATATTGTGTTTGAGCAGATAATCCACGACGCCTTGTTTTAAGCTCGTACGGACATACTCATAATCATCGTAACCCGAAAGATCGATTACCCGGATATTGGGGTGGTTTTCCTGAAGATATTCAATCAGGGAAAGGCCGTCCATCCCTGACATTTTAATATCGGTAATAACGATGTCGGGCTTTTGAAATTCTATTTCCCGTTTGGCAGATATTCCGTCGCTTGCTTCGCCGCACAGATAAAAACCGTATTTATTCCAATTGATAATTTCTTTTATGTTATTACGGAAAACCACCTCGTCATCCACTATTAATACTTTTGTCACAAAGCCTCCCTCCTCCTTTTATATTCGGTTAGAACTATCTCGACGGTGGTGTATATCTGATAGATACTATCGATATAAAGGCCGTAGTCATTGCCGAAGAGCATTTTTATCCGGCTGTCTACATTGGAAAGTCCAATACCTGAGAATGCTGTCGTATTCTCCATAGACCTGGGTCTTATAATATTGGGCAATATATCGGGAGGAATTCCCTGTCCGTTATCCGTAACCGATATAAATATACAGCGGATCAAAACCAAGAACGGTCCAGCACTTGAGTGCTCCTTCAACAGACAGCTTGGAATATGCGAGAAAATCTTTAGCAAGTTGAATATCTTTACACTGGTTGGTGATTGCAGTGCCCGTACCACCCATACCGGCTCCGTAACCACCGTTTTCTTCCCACCGCGGGAGAGGACGGATAGCAATCTTGCCTTTCAGAGCGGGCATGTAATCGGTAAAACGGTTCATATACCATTGCGGCATCCAAACAGAAGCGGCGCCTCCTTTTTCCATGAACCCATAATAGTAATTTCCTGTAAAACCCTTAATATTTTTATGCGTTAGCTTACTTTTTACCGTATTTTTGTTTCATTCTTTCTATTTCCCACGTTATTTCAAACTTTAGTGCATCCGGCTCGAGAACTTCCGCATCTCCTCCGAACTTAAGCACCCACTGCAGGATATCCGGCGAATAGGTCGTTTTCTTCTCAAAAAGAATTTTGTCATCGTCAAGATCGGTAATCCGGTCGGCCTTGTGCACTTCATATTCCTTTATATATCTGGCAGCCTGTCCTTCAAAGATAATCTTAAGCGTTATATGTTCATCACCTATCATTTTTTCAAAACGGTTCTTGTTATACTCTTCATAGAAATTTTCAGGGCGTTCGAAGTTTTCATTCAGTATTTCAAGCTTCCTTATGCGCGATACTCGGAAATCGCGGTTCTCTTTCCGCAGATGGCAATAGCAGATCAAATGATAGCAGCCTTCCCTGATCTCAAGATAATAAGGATCGATTTTCCGCCTCGTCATTTCATTGCTGTCAAATGAAAAATATTCAATCTTAAGCCTCAGGTTCTTTTCTATCGCTTCGCGAATGATTCGGATATAATCTTCATTTATATACTTTTCCAGTACTGCCTCCGATGGGTTCACCTTCATGAGATCAGAAATGAAGTTTATATAGTTCTGGTTAACAGCCGGAACCTTTTGAAGCAGGTTATCCAGCATTTCCCGCGCTGTTTTCCCTACATCCAGCACCGCATAAGGTTTTAGAATTTCTTTAAGAAAATATATTGAAATAAGCTCGGGTAGTGTAAAAGTTATATTCCTGATGTTGTACTTATCCGCCTTGTAACAAACTTCCCCCGCTTCGTTCTTTTCTTCGTACACGAAAAAGTGCCTGGATATATCATCTATATCACGCTGAATGGTTTTTCTGCTGACGTCAATTCCAAGTTTTTTCAGGTTATTATGAATCTCAGGGATAGTGTATCCTATTTTACTTTCGGACAGGATCGAGAGAATATGTATTTGCCTTTCAACTTGCCTCACATCAGACATAAATACCACCCAGTGACTATATCGGGATGTTATCGTTGCAATTTAAGAACGTGTTTTATCATCGATTCATATGTTTACTATAACTGAGCCTGCACCTGTGAAATAAAGCTCGCCACCTGTTACCTTTTCGTTTGTGATTCTCTCCCATATCAGGCAGTAGAGCTTAATTTGCTTTGAGTAGTGGTTTACCAGGAGATTTAAATCTTCTTCCTTTTCGAAATAATTCGTTTTATAGTCGATTATTGACCAGCCGCCGTTTTCTTTAACAGCCAAATCTATTTTCCCCTGCAGAATAACTGGCAGCGAGTTTTTGATATTTAACAACCCGCATATCGGATCGTTTGCGTCCAGTTTTATCGAAAAAGGAACTTCCGCAAGCTTCATTTCGGCGTTTTGGATTCTTGAATACAGTTCGCTTTCTTTAAACTTAACAATTAATTCTTCCGCCTTTTTTTCGTATACGGGATCAGTAAACCCGTACTGTCGTAAAATCATTGTTTTGTAAGTCCCGTACGACGTTTCATCCCTTACGAGGCTTTCAATTATTTCATGAATCGCGCTCCCCCACTCCGGCCCAAGACCGCCTTTAACGGTATGGAGCGGTTCCTCGCTTATAATGTCCGATACCGACAATTCGATATATGTCGGCTTCGCGGCCTCCGAAATAAAATTATCTATTTCATTTTTAAAGTCTTCAAGGTCATGTTTTTCTATTAATCCAAGTGTTTCACGCTGCACTTTTTGTGGCGGCAGGACTTCCGGAATCTCATATGTATCATTTTCCGGGTCCGTATAGTTAAGCAGCGGTTCCCACGGGTTTTTCGAGTTGAATTTTTCACTTGCTGAAATAAACAGCAGGTTTTTTGCTCTTGTTGCCGCGACATATAAAAGACGGGTTTCTTCGGCATCCTGGTACTCTTTTTCTTCAAGTTCGTATTTATCCCAGTTTAATGGCCTTCCTATAATTTTTGACGAGAACTCGCCTGTTTGTTTTTTTATAACGAAATAGCCCTCGGACTTTGACTCGGTTCTTTTTATATGATGGTCGGGAGGTATATTGGGCCTTTTGCAGGGATGGGAAAGAAAGACGACAGGAGCTTCAAGCCCTTTTGCCTTGTGAAGGTTCATAATCCTTACCGCATCCTGTTCTTCACCGGTAATATCAAGCTCTTCTTCCAAATCCGCGTCAAATATCGCATCAAGAACATCGACCAATGAATTAAAACCGCTGCAGTCTTCGGTTGCATTTTGCCTTAACATCTCAAGTATCTTTATAATATACCCGCATCCGGTCTGCGCTTCATTTCCGGCAAGAGTCAGCGGCAAAAGACCTATATCCGCCGCTATTTTTTCAAATACCGTTACGGGATGATACTTCCGCGACCATCTGTGATACATCGAGAGTTTGCCATATGCGGTTTCAAACAGAGCTTTCGTATCTTCACTCAGACTTTCGGGAACTTCCGCATATATTTTGAATACTCCACCCGAAAGCTTGTATTCCGCAATTGCCTTATCGCTTATCCCGAAGAAAATTCCTCTTAACACGGCTATGAGAAGAACCCGATTCTCAGGGTCGTTAAGGAACCTAAGCAGTATTATAAATTCTTTAAGCTCTTCAATATCCGAAAGATAGCTCCCGCCTGACATTTTAACAGGTATGCCGTATTTCTTAAAGGTTTTTGCATAAACCTCGATGCTATCCTTATATCTAAGAAGGATTAAAAAATCCCTGTACCCTGGCGTTTCCGAAAGACCTTCTTCTTTTTCTTCGGGCGTTCGGGCAAGCTTTATTCCATTGCCGTCGACGGCGTTTCTTATAACCTTCGCTATATTTTCCGCATCCTGCTCCACTATTTCCTGTTTTTTTGCAAAATCCGACGGTATGTTTAACACCTTAACACCCGAGTCGGTTCCTTCCGTATCGTCTTTTATAGTATTTACAGGGCTGAACGCGGCCTGGTAAGAATCCGCTTCATGCGGAAGCAGCCCGGAAAACGCCCTGTTATACCATTTTCCCAGGCTATTCATAGAACGGAAGTTTGCCGTTAATTCGAGGACTTTTCCGCCTGTCTCCAAAAACAACCGTTTTACGCGGTTATATATATCAATGTCAGCCCTTCTGAACCTGTAAATTGACTGCTTCGGATCGCCTACGACAAAAAGCGATCCCGGAGAAGGCACAAGCCTGTGCCAATGTTTTTCGTTTATATCCTGCCCGGTTAACAGAAACATAAGCTCCGCCTGGATTGGATCGGTGTCCTGGAACTCATCGACTAACAGGCAGTGGTACTTGTTTTTAAAATATGAGCGGACCTCTGGGTAGTTTTTCAGCATCCGAACCGCCTTCAGCAGCAGATCCTGAAAATTTAAACCCGATTGCCTGACTTTTATATTTTCATAATAATCCGCCGCAGGTTTTAAAAAGTTTACCGCTATATAGTGACAGTATTCTTTCCACTGCTTCAATACAGGCCGTACTTCGGTCTGCGACAAATAGTTTATTTCCTCATTTATATCTTTTGTTATTTCCTTGTCGCAGAGCCACCTGTTTAAAATGACCCTCTGATCATTTTCAAACATCTCAAGCAGATTAAGCCTGTTTATTTCATTATCCATATCATAATAACGAAGCATCCTAAGCCCTGTCATAATCTTATTCTGAAGGCTGTCATATCCCTTTTCGGGTTCGGTTTTCGGAATATATCTTTTTACTTTTTTAAGAAACATTTTTAGTTTTTCATATGCCGGGGCAATGTCCGGTTTTTGAATTTCATTATAAACAATTTCAACATCGGGGTACTGCGTAATACGGGTGTATATATCCTCGAGATCAGACGGTTTCAGCCCGCAGTCGTTCAGCCTGGCAAGTTTTTCAGGGAAATTGAGCCTGGCATCCAGTAGGTACTGCTGCCATGCCTGTTTATGTAAAATCCTGTCGGTTAAATCGTCCAATTCGACAAAATCGGGATCTACGGATGCCTCTACCGGTCTTTCGCGCAGCAGAGAAGCGCAAAAAGAGTGTATTGTGCCTATGAAACATCTTTCGATATTCTTCAGCGCTTCTTTCAGAATTTCTTTTTTATCAGAGTTTTGCTGTCCGTAAAAACATTGTTCGAGGCTGTTCTGGAAGCGTTCCTTAAGTTCCTGGGCCGCTTTTCGCGTAAATGTTATAGCCGCTATATTTTCAACATTGCATTTGCCCGATATAATAAGGCTTACCATACGGCTTACTATGCTTGTCGTTTTTCCTGAGCCTGCCCCCGCTTCAACAAGTATATTTACATCAAGGTTATTCTTTATTTCGTCGCGGACATTAATATCCGGGATAGCATTACTATTCATATTCGGCAAGCCTCCTTATTGCAGACAGTGCCTTAACATCGGGATCGCTGCGTTTTCCCGCAATGACTTTATGAAGCCTCTCGATACGGCAAACAACCTGGTAGTCACACCACCTGCACTCGCCGGGATCTTCCGCTGCGGCAAAAATGCCTTCTTCGATAATCGTGAAAAGGTCGTCAAGCAGTTCAAGAAGTTCTGAAATATCGCGCTGAACACGGACAAAACGCCTGCCTTCTCCTTTTTTTGTAGGAAACAGGTATATTCCTTCCGTTACCTTCGCATTCTGCATGCCATTATTCTTTCCAAGCAGCATTTCACACGCATATGCGTATAAGGCATGCTGGATCTGCTTCCCGCCTTTGAAATATTCCCTGTCACTGTAACCGTAAGTTCCGCCCGATTTATAATCTATTATCCTGTAAATATTCTCACCCATTTTGTCAATACGGTCTATTATACCCGACAGAAGAAACTTCCTTTTGGAAGGCAGTATTATCTCCACCGGCGGATATCCTTTATCATCTATTCCAAAACCAAGCTCAAACTCTATCGGTATACCGTCATCGGCGTTTTCTTCCTCTCCAGCGAGAAAAATAAGGCACGATTCAATGATCTCTCTTTTTTCGATGTCGAACACAATCTCGTTAGGAGGCGGGATCTTTGTTTTGAATTCATCTATCGCCGATTCGGCAATTCTAATAATAAGCTCATTATGCTTTTCCCTGTTTGGTTTTTCTTTTATTTCCGATATGGCTTTATAAAACCGTTCAAATACAGCATGGTATAACGTTCCCTTTTCCAACGGATTAAGCCAGGTTTCGGGATCGTAGATAAGCTCATCAGGTGGTGATATATTAAGAACATAACGCAAATAATACCGGTAAGAGCATTTTGCCAGAAGCTCCAGTTTACTTGCTGAAAATACTTCCCCATCGGTTTTTATTCCGAATCTCCCGATATACCCGTCGTAATGCGTGAATTTTTCACTGCTCTGGCTGTCCCACGCCTCTCTTCCCTGTCTAAGGTGAGGGTAACATTCAAAAACCGAGCCCTTTATGTCTATTGCCCCTGTAGAATTAAAGTACTTATAAAGCCAGAACCCACTCTCGTCGACAGCGTTTTGCGTTATATAACCTTCGGTTTTCTTAAAATGGTTTTCAAGATCCGTATACCCGGCTGATAAGTTTCTGTTTATCATCCTGTAAACCTGCAGCACAAAAGAAGACGGTATTTTGCTCCTGTTTTCGGCAGTGTCGAACGACGAATAAATAAGCGTTATATATCCTTTCAGACCCGACATTAACTCGACAAGTTTATATATGTTTTCATTCAATTTTTCCTTATTCAGTATTATGTTTTCAGACAGTCTTCGTTTTTCAATATCAAGCAGGATTGCGTCTTCCGCGGCGCTGCCCGGGAACCTGTCGGCGTCAAGCCCTACGAAATAATGATAACACCTTTTAATATATAAGCCGCTGTCAAAGCCGCACAGGTGCAAATGACCGTTTTTCGGGCCGGATACGCCTATCCGGATATTTTGTATATTGCTTCTGAGAATACGCAGTGCTTCGTCAATATCGGTAAAAAGCCCGGCTCCGGAAGCAATTTGGTTCAGGCTTTCTGTGAGTGCCGCCTTTGCCTCCGCGTCAAGTTCGCTTTTTACCTGCGCAAATGCTCTAATAAATTCGGATATCCCTTTCGCAAGTTCCTTCAGTGAGATATTTCCACCGGCTGCTTCGGGAATTATGTCAAACACGTTTTTAATAAATTGCGTTACGGCCGTCAGTATTTTTGCTTTCTTAATTTTATACTCGTCATCACTGCCGTTTTCGGTCTCGACAGAAGATAACCCGGCAAGAACGGAAAAGTAGCGCTCTCTTCTCCAGCCGATGCCGGATGCCCTGAGAATGTTTGCTGCGCGGTACGGATTTACTGCTTCGTCGTTTTCTCCGGGGATATGTATCAGCTCCTGATACAGCATGTTTATAAGCTCGGTTACCTGGTAATTTGATGCTATCCACCTCATTACGGCACTAAAGGCCTTTCCCGGTCTCGAGTTTTGAATGTTTACGCCGTACCCAAACGTAACAGGTATGCCAAGCTGCCCGGCTTTCTGATACAATAGCTGGGCGTAGGGTTCGTTCGACGAAGCGTATATGCATGCGTTGTCGAAAGGTATTCTTTTGGCTTTGATATCACGCAGGACGGCCTCAATTTCGTTGTTCTCCCCGTATGCTTTCATTAAATTTATATTGCTGAATTCAATTTCTTCGCTGCTATCGCAAGAGCGTTCAGCGGAGCCTGATACCGGCGCTTCAGACGAATACTCCGCATCCGGTGAAGTTCGATGTATGTTGTCAACGTTTTTTAAATCAGAAGAATTTGAATTCCGGTCAAACGCATACAGATTGGCAAAAGGAGAGTCAAAACCGGGCTTTTCGGGGTAATCGGCGCAGTAATACGATGTTGGCACATTAATCCCTTTTACCGGTTCACTGTAAAGTATTTGTATTGAACTGAACTTATCCGCTATTAATTTTTTTTCGAGCAGGCGAAGCTTTATATTATTCGGAACAAGAAAGAGCACGTCTTCTTTACGGCTGTTTTGCAGGATTATACTGATAAGTTCCGGGTAATCTGCCATCCCTTGCTTTTTAAGCTCCAAATCATATGCCGCGATTATTTTTTTAATGTCCCGGCCTTTTCCCGGGTTTACGAAAGAGTATTCATCAAGACTGTCACAGTTTATGCACGCGTATTTGATTTCCATAACGGCGTTCCATATTGAATTTGATATCGAAGGCGTTGAAAGTATGTCGGTAAAGTATTCAAATTCATTGTTCCGCCGCATATTATAAATAACGCAGAACATTATATGCCGGGATATATTGTCATCCGCAAGCGTCATGCTGCCTGCGCTTAACAGCGGCATCCCAATTTCAGCAGCTATACCTTGAATTGTCCCAACTTTAAGATTTAGAACGGGAGTTTTTTCAGAAAGCATATCAATTATGTTCTGCCCTATTGCATATGTTGGGACAAGAAGCAATTTATCCTTGTACAAATTATTCCTGCATATATCCGCCAAAGCGTCTATCATTTGCGATATCTCCTTATGGTTCTCAATAATTCCTGAGACTGATACAATTATAACAAGTGGAGAAATTGTTTGCAAAAAAAAGCGTTTTTGAATTATTATGTAATAGTTTAAAAAGCAACGACTGGAACGTAACTATAAAACAGAACATTTTATTAACTTTTTTACATTCTTTTGTTAATTGATATTAAATGCAAAGCCGTGATAAATTTTTCCATGAATGCTTCCAAAATTTTGAATAGAAGAGAGGAATAATTATGTAAAAAAAGTATTAACGTTCTTATTGATTTTCTGTTTTTTGCTATCGGCATTAACGGCATGCGGAAAGAAAAAATCAGAGCCTGCCGGGGACAATGTGGTTAAAAGCGCAACCGATAAACCGGCCGATTCAGGCGGTACGGTTGAGAGTACAACCGATAAGCCGACCGGTTCTGATGACAATGCGGAAGATTTGCCGGAGCCGGCCGAAGATATGGGCTCATCCGGTAGCAATCAGCTGGCTGAAGATTTGGAAGCCTTTCTGCCATTTGAAGAAGGGGAATTAATTATAGAATTGCCCGAGGGCTGGGAGGAAGACGAAATTAATGATGATACAATAAAGCAGTACTCATACACGGAATCATTTGGCGCCTCTGTTTTTTTAGTGAAATACAACGTTCCAGGCGGGATCAAGGATGCAAGAAGCCTTGCCAAACATTTCATGGATGAATTTAATGAAAAAGATAATTATACGAAATTCTACAGCCTTACTGATATTAACATCGGAAGCTTTAAAGGTGCACGGCTGGATGGAGAACTAATATTTGATGAAGATTTGAAGGAAACATTGGTTCATATATATTTTCAAAAGAATAATAACATATATGAAATTTCAACTTCATGTGATGCTGAAGACGAAGAAGCTAAGGATATTTTAGAATCGTTCTTCGAGTCGGTTGAGATCAGGTAATGGCGTATAAGGAATAGAAATACATGCCCGGGCGGGTTATTTGAATTCGCCCGGGCACATTGTTTTGAAATTAAGCATAGTTAACAGCATACATTCTATGCATATTTCAATTCGAGATCATTAAACCACTCTTCCCTGTCCTGTATAATACGCTCCAGGTTATCTTCACCCAAGCGTTCCACTGTCCTTCCTTCCGAACGCAGGTCTCGGCCCAGCGCTGCGGATGCTATGTCAATCAATGCGGTACAAATGCCTGTTTTCACATTATATTTCTGACCCAGGCTTTCTAGCAGAACAAGCCCTTCGGGCACATCCTCGGAAATATACCTGGAGTCAACAGTCGTAGGACCTTTGGCGCGTGTCGGCATATTCGCATACCAGAAGAAAACTTCTTTCGCGTCTCTTTTACTGTCGAGAGTGTTCCGATATTTGCATGCTTCCACGTAAGGAATGCGTTCGCATCCCAGTTTCTCCATCACATCCATCTTCTCCTGGTCAAGCGCCTCTAATATACGCCAGACACTTGGAGTAAAAACCTCATGATACATACAGTAATCCCCTTTCGTTTTTTCAATACGGGGAATACTCATAATCGCCCCGACAGTATGCACAATCAGGTTCGGATTGTGAAGTCCGGCTTCAATTACTGAAGGCACATACGCAAAAGGAAAACCAAGCTGGTTAAGTTTCCTTTTGCTCTCTTCCGTCCGTTTTACAGGGTATATGCCAAGCGGGTTTCGTACATTGCGAAAACCTATTCTTATCGTTCCCGGCTCGATAATTCTGCAATCCAGGAAAGAGCTCTGCGCCTCGCAGACAGTAATATCAATATCAGAGCAATGCCTAATAACGTATGCCGTGGAGAGATATCCGGGATTTAGCAGCAGAATCTGGCCATCGCGAAGATAAGGTTTAATGCGCTTTATTAAAGCTTCGTGGTAACTGGTCTGTATATAAATAATTACAATTTCGCTTTCACTTATATGTGAAAGTTCCCTCGTCACGCGCTTTATTTTCGCTGTTACCATTTTCCCTTCTTCAATAAGCTTAACTTTGCCGCCATGTTCGACGAGATAATTAAAATTTTCGTCATTCATGGCGTTGGATGTTTTAACCAGCGTCACATCGTGACCTAGCAGGCTTAATTCCGCTGCTACAGCGGTACCGCCGTTACCGGCCCCTAAAATACAGATATTCATTTCATTACCCCTTTCTTATTAATTTCTGTTCGAGAATTCATTTTCATTTAAAAATATCATATTCAACACCGGTTCGGTGAGATCTCCGAAAAGCGGACCACAGCTTACCTGATTCAGTCCGGGGGCACCGTTGTATTCAATGAATACCGGTTCGCCACCCTCGTCTATAGAAAAATCCCAGCCAATGATGCGAAAGTGAGGAACGTCCTTGTGGGCTCTGCGGATCGCATTCAAAACACGCTCGTAAGACGGAACTATTACTTCAGAAAAAACAGTTCCGCCCGGGTGGCTTGTTACCCACTGCGATTTACCGTTTACCGCTTCTTTACCGAGCCTTCCGTCAGGAAGTATAGGGCAGGCCAAACCGCCCTTAGAAACATTATCAAAGCGCGACCCTTCTACACCAATGCGCAGTATTGATGAAGAAATATGAACTTCGCCCTGAAATAAAAATGAAATTACTCTTATAGTATTTAATGATTCCGGGTGTATTGATGCCAATACTTTATGTTGGGTTAAAACCTCCTGAACAATAAAATTGGAGCGGTAAGATTTCATTAGGCTTTCAATATCTATGTCGCGAGCATCGTTTTTTTCATAAAAAAATATGTCTGCTCCTTCACCGCTGTATATGGAAGGTTTGATAACAAACCTTTCGACAGACTCTAGAATTGATTTCGCCTGCTGAAAACTTATAGCCTTCCCGGAGCGGCCGTCAAAAAAACAATTATTGATGTTCTTCAGAATTGTTCGAGGCTGCTTTAGGTAAGGAAACAATTGGCTATAAAAGCATTTGTCCGTATATGCGCGGCGAAAACCGGGATTATTAAGTGAGGGGTAGATTTTTTTCCAATAAAGGTCCCCCGGTATATAGCGCGGATCATACCGTCCGTCCTTGTAACAGTATAGGTCGTACCACATTTTTTTCGGCTTAATCCCATATCTTTCCCAAAAAGGCAGCACCTGCGAACGAAACAGCGCATTACTGCCCCGGTAACCGCCTTTTAATGCCGACAGTTGCCGCCGGCATGATTTTCGTGCTTTTCTCGCCTCGAAGAAAAGATCAACCTTTTGATAAATATTGCGACAAATCTTTTCCCATTTCCCTGCCTGGTTAATAGCCAATTATATTTTTCTCCTTTCATGTTTGTTTATATTTTTTTTGCAAATAAATGATCGCTGTTTCGCTTCTATTCGGAAAAAGGCAAAAAACAACAGTTCCGTTATCCCGCACAAAATATATTATAAAATACCAAAATATATCTTATTAATATATTTTATGGTATTATATAACAAATTAAGCCATAATTAGCTTTTTCGACAGAAACCGTTCCAAAATACGACAATTATTAAAAAATAAAAGTTTTTAGAGTAATTTAGCTGCTGCTTTTGCATTGCTAAAATGACGGAAGAAACCGCATCCGTAATTGCAACACGCCTTTTTAGCAAGGCGAGAATTGAAAATTTTGCAAATTAAACTCTTTATGTTGAATATATAGAACGGTATGACGTTGTTAATATTATAACATATTTAAACCTTAAGTTTCAACCAAAAGCACATAAATGCGTTTTGCGTTGTTCACTCTTTTTATTTTTAAAGACCTAAAAAAACAGGTATATA
>LFRV01000126.1 GCA_001512485.1 Clostridiales bacterium DTU069
TACGCTTTTTTAAGAAAACACGGTATAAAATGTAATCAACCAAGGATTTTAGGCGTTATAGTAATACAAGTTTACGTTATATACCTGTTTTTTTAGGTCTTTAAAAATAAAAAGAGTGAACAACGCAAAACGCATTATATTATTTTTATTTTACAAAATGAAATAAATGTGCTATAATTAATAACACCTCGCGGAAATTATTATTCGCATTAATTGTCATTGGATATTACCGTAGAAAGAGATACAGAAATAGGTGCCTCACTTCGCTAATGACTCATAATATTTTTTGGAGGGAGAAATTAGCAATGTTGTTGAAAAAGAGGTCGATAGCTATCAGTGTATTGATTATCTCTGTTTTGTTATTTGTTATGATGAATTTCACGTCACTAGTAAAATAAATATATAGATATTTTTTAGGAGGAAGGGCAATTGCCCTTTTTTTTTCTTATTTTTGCGATTTACACGGGAAATATAAAGCATTGAATCAATAAAGAAAACATGATATATTTATTCTAACAAAAAATGTACGCGGAGGCTAAATATGCAGCAAAACGGGTATAGATCCTCACGCAGAAGACATACCGGAACAGATAAAATTCCTCTGATAATGCTTCTGATTTTACTGGCTTGCATCATTGTCGCGGATTGGATTTTTAAACTTGGTCTTAATTGGGTGGATTATACACTTATCGGGATTATTTTTCTCAGCGCGTTTATTGGATATGTCAGGGGACTTATCGGCGCGGTGTTCAGCCTGGTCGGATATGTTGCGGCTGTCATTTGCGCGGCACTGTTTTCCGAACCCGTCGCGTTATTTATTATGAAAAACACGAAGATAGCCGAATTGATTAACGAGAAACTGAAGGATATCTATTCCGGTATCAGCATTCCCGTTTTTAATCAATCGCTTGATTTATCCTCTATTCAAAGCAATAGTCAAATGCTTGAACAAATTCCCGAGTTGCAGGAATTCTTACAGGAAAATTCAATGCTCGGACAGTTGTTTGAAAATGTTAGCCCTTTGGAATCAGCCTCCCAGGCAATAAGCGGCGCTCTCTCGTCCATAACCGATGTCCTTGTTTTTTCAATAATAAAAGTGATATCGGTAATCGCATTATTTTTTGTTGTCAAAATCGCGGTTTCAATTGTTGGAATGCTTGTTAACTCCCTGATATCTCAAAGCAATTTCCTTAGCACTACAAATAAGACGATAGGTCTCGCGTTAGGTGCTATTATCGGCTGTTTGGTTGTGTTTGTCGTATGTTCGTATATTGTTCCTTTCATAGGCTCAATGAATATAATAAAAATACCTGCTGAATACCAGCAATCAAAAGTTGTCGGCTGGTTGTTTCAATCGTCCGTTTTTTAAGCATTAAAACATTTGAAGAAGCTGTATTTTGTAATATAAGCCATTTTTTCTCGGAAATATAGCAACGGAAGAAATTGCATTTCGTTATTAAGCCTTTTTTTGTCCCGGTATTGTATTAGTAAATCTTATTAACTTAAATATGATATTTTTAGTACTAAAAATAATCATATTTACTCTTTCCATTAAATTACTAAGCAAATAGAATATTTATATCTGTAAAAACCGCATCTGCTTTGCTGCATCACGTGTTATTTCCAATGTGCCCGCTGTGTGTTTTGTAAGCATGTCAGGCTTGTTCATACAATGCGCAAATTACGAGAATGAGTGAAAAGACCGAAAATTCGAGATTTATTTTGGAGGTATTAAAAATGGTAAGAGTAACAACAAGAACAAAATTTCACTTGGGACGAAGAGGAACAATTGTCTTGTGTGCCATATTAGGTATTGCATTGATACTAATTGGCATAGGTTTGCTGTCCAGGTCCGCAAAATTCTCTAACAAGGGCGTATCCGTAGAAGCAAAGGTTAGTGACATTAAAGTCAGCAAATCAAGCAAATCAACGACTTATACACCCCACGTTACATTTGATACGCTTGATGGAAAAACTGTCAGTGTAAGCCTTAATGTCAAATCTACCAATCGTTCGTCTTATTCCGTCGGTGACAAGGTTAAAATTATTTATTTGCAGGAAGATCCAACAACAGTGATAATGGATTCGTTTTTCAACAAGTACGGGTTCCCGGTATTATTCATCATGGGAGGAATCTTGTGTTTATTCTTAGGTGTGAAGAGAATTATTTCTCCAAGACCTTAATGGTATATTTTTAGTTCAGTTGCAATACGTGCTTTCGACAAGACGCGCTGACAGGTTTTCCTGTAAATAAAGGGCATATTGTGCACTTCATTTAATGCGTGCTTATACCGATAAAAATAATAGGATTTATTGGTCCGTTATTAGGTAATCATGTATTGGATGGGTGATATAATGAACTTTTACATAAGAAATGGAAACCTGAGAGTCAGGCGTCTTGTTTTTTTTATTCTGCTTTCACTGCTTTTATCGAATGTTCCGCACCAAACCTCGGCGTCAAACACCATACCGGCGCGTATATTCGAGGGCTCCGAAAATTCAAAAGCCATTTTAGCCAACCTTGATTATATTGATGTGAAGCAGTCGAATTCATGGGCAAAAAACGCTATCTGGGAAACGGGAGCCCTTGAGCTTATGAAGGGCTACGGGGAAAAGAGATTCGGGCTTAACACACGCCTTTCGGCAGAGGAAGCTCTCGTTATTGCATACAATATGGCCGGCCGTGAGGCTGAAGCGCAGTTAGCCGCCGAAGCGCTGGATTTGCAGAGACGTGAGGAAGACCGGAAAACTCCCGCCGGAAACATGTGGGCAGACGGATATCTTCTGCTGGCGCTTAACGACGGATTGATAACACAGGAACAATATAACGACGCGATGCAGACCGACCAGCTTGAGCTCGAACCGACCGCGTTTCGCCGCAGCAATCCTGTTACGCGTGAAGATATGGCTTTTTATTTGGCAAAAGTTCTTGAAATAAATCCTGTAAACAGTCAAACCCATACTTTTAATGATTACCGCGACTGGAAGGAAGCTAATCCGCACCGTATCCCGTATATAGAAGCGCTGCTCCAGAACAGGGTTATGAACGGAGACGGAAACGGGTATTTCAGGCCTAAGGGAACGGTAACAAGGGAGCAGGCGGCCCAGATTATTCAGAACGCATTCCCTTTTATTTTTCCGAGACTTAACATTGAGAAATTTAAAGGAACAATTGAGAGCATAGAACAGTATACAGACAAGACAGATGGCCGTAATTCAACGGTTACAATCATTGATGTCAGAAACAGCGGCGGGCAGCTGCATCAATTCCGTTTCGAAAGACCTTCGGCGGAAGAAAAGATGAACGAGATGGCCGGCGGCAGTAAAAATACCGTGTCAAAGGGCGCCATAGTAAATGATATGGGCGTGCTTAAGGACGAGTCGGCATTTGGCGAAGGGCAGGAAATTATTTATTTCATAAAAAACAACCGGATAGTCTATGCATCGATAGTAATAAGCAGCACGAGAACCGAGTATTATCTTGGGAAAATACTGTCCGTAGATGATGAGAACAGGCATATCGGCATTGAAGTGTTTTTGGAGCTGCCGTTTTCGGACATAAGGCTCGCAGATCCGGCTGTTTTGTATAATATTGTTCCGGACGGCACCGTCGAAAAGCTTTCGGTCAGCGAAGACGCAAAGATATTCATGGATTTTTCACGGAAAACCCTTAAAGATATCAAACCCGAATCAATAATGCTTATTACTGTCGAGAACGGGCTTGTTACCGGTCTGGTAAAGGTTAATCTCGATCTGCTGCAGGAAGAAGGGATTGTAAGCGGCATTGTTGAAGAGAACAATCCTGATCTTGGTTACGTGACACTCTATTTCCCGGACGGTTTGGGAACTTCGCCGGCTTACGGCGAGAGCCTGTCGAATTACCGGACATATTCGTACCTGCGGGCTGAAGATGTTACGGTTTATAAAAATGGGGTACCTGCCGTGATGGAAGAAATAAAGCCCGGAGACAGCGTGTTTCTCAAGCTTGACGCAGATGGAAACCTTATAAGGATAAGCGCGTCGGATAATTATTACCCGGTTTACGGGCGGGTACGGGCGAAGCTGAGCGGCAACCTGCTTATTGAAAAGCAGGATGGAACGTACGAACAGATAACGATTCCTCCGAATACCCCTGTTTTCAGGCAGAAAAGAAGAGTAACGTGGGATGATATAAAAGAAGGGGATAATTTAAGAATTCTGCTTCAGAAGAGCGGAAGCAATGTAATAGTCGGGGAAGTGACTCTCGAAAAGAAAGCTCAGGAAACCACCGGTATTTACAAGGCTCAGTTCGGATATTATGACGATTATAACAACAGCATTGTCGTAACAAGGCTGCAGCAGTTCAGCGACGGCATCTGGAAGCAGCCTGAAACGGCAGGCGCAAGCAAGCTCCAAATCAGTGAGAACTATAAACCGGATATTCAAAAAGGCATGCACGGAACAGTATACCTCGCGATGGGAAAAAACTTCATGGGAAACAATACCGTTATCAAGATGGCATCAGACGGAGGTGCTCTGCTGTCCGAAGTAATAGGTGACACAATTGTCGAGGTACAGCCCGGAAGGGGAAGTCTTACGCTGCTGAATAAAAACATGCGTTTCGTTTACGGCCCGGATTCTATAATAGTTAAGGGCGGCAAACTGCTTGAGCCGAACCAGGTTAAGAGCTATGACGAAGCTTATGTAGTCGCGGGCAGCCACGTTGACGGCACGCATAAAGCGGATGTAATCTGGCTCAGGGAACCGGCCGGAGATACGGGGCTTACGCTTTATCGCGGACGGATATCAGGTATCGAATGGTTGAGTTCGTTCACATTGCAGTCCTTTTCCGAGTTCCGCGATCCTGAATGGGAATTTGTCAACGTACCTAAAACGCTTAGTATCGATCCTCAATACATAAGGATATATGATGATGACGGCAGAACCGATCCCGCGCAGTTTAACGACAACGGCGAAAACAGCTATAAAAACCGCACGGTTTACGTACTCGCTCAGGAAGGCAGAGCGATGCTTGTCAGCACGGCTCCTTACGGCGATGTGGTTTATAAGGGCCGGATACTGAAACTTGAAGGCGCGGTAAAAGATGCTTACGGGCATTCAGTTTCTCCTCCTGGTTCGATGCTCCTTTCGGAGGCAAGGGTGTATAACCTTCGGACCTGGATTTGGGAGAATAACGATGACGTTCAAATGGGAATACCGCCGAACGCGGTTATTATGAGAAACGGGAAGGTTGCCGACGCCGAGCAGCTTGAAGAGGGAGACAGGATTACAGTAATCAAGTCGGAAACATCGGATGACGCATACGTCATTATCGCTGAATCATACTGAATAAGACCAATGGATGGTATACCGGAGGGGATATAATGAAATATAAAAGCAGATTCGGAATATTAATGGCCATAATAATCAGTATTCTCACGGTGGCAGGAACGCTGAATACATATGCATATTCCGGTTCAATGGGATATGACGGAGGCATATCGGCCGCGGATCCGTATGAGAATAATACTTATCTGTACCGCGAAGTGTGCTTTTTAACCGGTGTTCCCGTTATATTCGAAGGCACTCTTACGGTAAAAAAGAATGTAAGGAAGGACAGGATAAACACGACATATACATACAACCTGGAAAACGTTGAACGTGATGCCTCAATTACCCGGGTTGTTGTTATTGATACATATACAGAAACGAAACAGACGGGACAGGTGGTCGAATCAAGCACGCATGCGAGAATGCCGACCGAAATCGTCAGGTTCGGGCAAACAACCTATAATTTAATCGGTTACCGTTTTACGCAGTCCGGAATTACCGATCCTAAACCAGCGGTATATTACAATGCGGGCGAATACAGCGTGAAAAAAACTTACAGGATCAGCACGGGCGGTACAATTGATCTTGAGCTGACCGGAAACCAGTACGGATATGACCAGTATTGGAGCAGCGCGAAAGCAGGAAGGGTAAATATAATGATATCGGCAAAACCTGTAATTGGGGGCGAAACCGCGCCGTGGGGAGGATGGGCCGAAGTTTCGGTGTCAAGTACCGCAAAGAAGGATTTTAAATATATAAAAAATGAACCGTGGCAAATCAGTTTTGAGGGCGGCTACGTCGAACAGAACTGGGAGGAAAGCATCCTTGAATACAACGCGGTACTGCCCGAGTTCGATAAGAACGGCAAAGCTACGGAAGTAATGCACAGCTACAGCGAACGCATGGGCATTAATACCGAGCCTGTCAATACAAGGCTCATGGTACCCGATTTAAAACATTTGGAAGGGCATTGGGCTGAAGAACCGGTAAAGATATTATACAGCCTTGAAATCCTTTCCGGAACAGGCGATAACTTCAACCCTGCCAAATACGTTACAAGGCGGGATTTTACCGCAATGGTTGTCAGGGCTGTCAGGGATATTCCGGAAGATCCGGACCTCGTTGTCAGAACGGTAACTACACCGTCCCGTTCACGCGACAAAGCCCCTGAAGTATCCCCGTTCCTGGATGTTAATGCCGATGACATATATTATGAGGAAATAAAAACCGCAAGCAGCCGCGGAATAATCCAGGGCACGGGACAGGCATATTTTTCACCGGACAGGCATATAACAAAAGCAGAGGCTTTTACAATTCTAATCCGCGCGATCGGGCTTGAAGGGCTTGCACCGTATCCATATTCGATAACTCATTTTGCGGATAATGACAGCATTCCCGCATTCGCAAGAAACGCCGCTGCGGTGGCATACCGGATAGGGTTGGCCGAAGAGGACAGCAGGGGCTTTTTTAACCCGGACGAAAAATTCACTTATGAAAAAGCGTCGGACATTATTTACAAATTCGTTCAATACCTTGGAAAAGAGCTTGTTAAGGATTACCGTGAAAGGATATTGAATTATTAACTCTTATACGGCGCGAAAACGGGTTCCTGCCCGGAGGGCGGGAGGCGGTAAGCAATTGAGGCCCGTATTGCAACCCCTGAAAAACAATGGTAGAATTTAAGCAAATAAATAATTGGAAGCAGGCGTTTCAATGAAAAAATGTAATAAAACAGCGATAGCTTTAATATTGGTCCTTGTATTGCAGTTCATACCCGCAGTTCCCGTTCAGGCCGGCGGGTATTCGGATTATCTCGAGCAAGTTATGAATATGGCGAAAGAACGCTATTATCAGGATGTGTCTGAAGAAGAACTGTTAAAGGGAGCATTAAGAGGCATATTCAACTCGATGGATGAATACACGACATTTTACGATCTTGACGAGGCCGGCAATTTTTTAAACTCAATGCAGGGCAATTACCAGGGGATAGGCGTGGAGATATCCGGTGTGCCCGAGGGTGTTATTGTCGTCCGTGTTTTTGAGAATTCGCCTGCCGAAGGCGCCGGAATACTTCCCGATGACATTATTGCGCGAGTCGATGGAATAGATGTCGGTGGAATGACCGCTCAGGATATTTCAAACCTGATTCGCGGAGAAAGCGGTACATATGTTGAACTCGGCATTATAAGAGGCGGCGCGAAGGAGCTTATTACAGTAAGGGTACAGCGCGGTTCCGTAAATATAAGTCCTGTGAAATGGATGGTTCACGGAGACGTGATGTATATAAGGCTCGAATCTTTCAGCGGGAACAGTTCGCGTTTTTTCGACCAGGCGCTTCGGGAAATGGATGACAGGGGCCTGGTAAAAATGATCCTGGACCTGCGAAATAACCCGGGCGGCGAGGTGGCTCAGGCCGTGGCCATTGCTCGCAGGCTTGTAAGAAATGGCGTTATAACCAAATTGGATTTTAAAGCCGAATACGCAAGAGATATCACGTATTATTCATTCCTGTACAAACCTAAATATATCCCCGCCGTTCTTATTAACGGCAATTCGGCCAGCGCTTCCGAAATTCTCGCAAGCGCGATACAGGATTCGAAAGATGGCTTCCTTGTCGGCACAAAGACCTATGGCAAGGGTGTTGTACAGAATATGTATCCTGTTCTGAAGCCCGAAGCGTATGAAAAATATGCGGCTTTATACGGCGAGAACATCATCGATGGTTATAAGTGGGCGAATAATCATGGCGTGGTAGTGGCGGAATCCGACTTGATAGGTTGGGTAAAAATAACCACGGGCCATTACCTGACGAGAAACGGCAGGGCAATCCATAATATCGGGGTTCTGCCCGATTTTGAAGTTGAAGATTACGAGCTTGTTAACGGAATTGACATTCAAAGCATAAAGCCGCTTGAACATGATAACGATATACTGTTGAACGGGGTTGGCAATGACGTATACAGCGCCGAGAAAATACTTGCGGTTAAGGGTGCTGAAATTGATACGCCCGACAATGTTCTTGATCAAAAAACAAGCGATGCCCTGGTGCTGTTCCAGAAGGAAAAAGGCATTCCCGCTACCGGAGTTTTGGATAGAGCGACAAAGGCCGCTCTTAACGAGGAATTAACCGCACTGCGTTTAAATATTGACAGGCAGTATTCAAAAGCGTTGGAGCTGTTAGGCTATTTTTAACATAAGGATTAAGCATGTTCAAATGCTGGGGTACAAATGATTGTAAAGAATAAAACCAATACAAGCCGTCTTTTATTCAAATTATTTATCCTGATTGTCTTGATTACTGTTGTTGTTTTTTCGGCAATGTACGCTTTCGACGGATCATTTCCCGGCGAGATAAGCTGGGAAATCTTTAACCCTGCCGGTATTATTGAGAAAGTACGGAATAACCGCGATAACGGGCAGAGCGGCGTGATTTTTTCCGGCGACATTAAGCCGAAACTGGCCGAAATGTATATGGGAAACCTTCTGATTCTTTCCGAAAGCGATATTAAGCTGTTTAACTCAAAGGGTGAGGAAATGTGGTATATACCGCATGAGATGCATAACCCTGTTGTTAACGTGCATGATAAATTGATTCTGCTGTATGAACAGACAGGGAAGGCTTTCGTTGTAATCAGCAACGGCAGAACGCTGTTAAAGGATAAACTTGATGAAGAAATAGCATTCGGGTACATAACCGATCATTATATTCTTTTTATAAGCCGCAGCAATATAGGATACAAGAGAACGGTACATATGATAGAACCCGAAAGCGGAATAAATCTTGGGGCTTTGTATATTGACGATTATTATCCATATTACGCAATTCCTCAAAGCGGCGAAAAAAATACATTCCTGCTGTATGGTCTTGGTCTTGATTCGATATATCCTTCAACGGTAATCAGGGAATATGGGACCGATATTAACCCGAGCCCGGTTACCGGTATAGAACTGAACGATATAACGCCTCTCTTCCGCAGCAACGGCAGTATGAAACTTTTTATCGGGGAAAGAAGCGCGTATTGTTACGATGATGATTTTACGCTGATATGGTCGAGGGATTTTGATAAAAACATCGTTTCAGCTGGTATGTTTGACAATGGGGCATCGGTTTTTGTTCTTGAAGATTATCACAATGATATCGCGGTTTTTGTTGACAAACAGGGAAAGGATGTAAAGGATATTAAGCTGAACGGCCAGGTCCACGATATTGAAACATACGGAAATTCAGCCGCTGTGGTAATGGGCTCGGAAATTATATTCTATGGTCATTCCGGCAAACAAAATGATAATGTTACGATACCGGGGATGAAGATTAAAGTTAAGTTTATTGACGAAAAAAGAGCTTACCTGGTTTCGGAGCATGAAATTATTCTCCATAATATTTCAAAGAATAAATAATATATAAGGAACTTCAGCGCTGTCCGTGCGTCTATAAAGTTGGAGGTGTAAACATGAATAAGAATGCGGTAATTTGTTTAGCTATTGTTTTTTGCCTGGCGACAGCAGCATGCGGAAGCAATAAAAACTCACAGGATGAAATTACATCGCCTGACGGCCACACAACGTCTACACCGGAAGAAGAACAGGTTAAAAATGACTTATTCACGGTTGAAGGAAAAATAACAGGGCTTATTGATAACAACAGCTTTGAAGCTGCAGTTTCGGGAGATCCGGTTGTATTCCGCCTGGAAAATGCGGTGTCTGTTTTTGAAGAAAAGGGAATTAACGACGGGGACATTGTTAAAATAGGTTATATACTGGATCAGAACGGGCAAAAAATTGTAAAAACCATCGAAAAAAATTAAATTGACTATTATTGATAATACTCCCGAAAATGCTATAATATACCTGTACAAGGAATAAGCAGGAAAAGGAGTTATCAATGAAAGCAAGTATTGTTACGGTAACAATGAATCCGGCGCTAGATAAAATGATTACCGTCGAAGATTTTAATCCAGGAAAACTCAACAGGGCGAAATCGATAAGGATTGATCCGGGAGGTAAAGGGATTAACGTTTCAAAAGCTCTTTCAACGTACGGAGTAAGGCAGGTTGCAACAGGCATTTTGGGAGGACAGGTCGGCAGTCTCATTTCATCGATGCTGAAGGAATACGGAATTAAACAGGACTTTTTGTTTGTTTCGGCTCAAACCCGTGTAAACATCAAAATACTTGATAAAAGTACCGGCGCGATAACTGAAGTTAATGAGCTGGGGCCTGAAATTAACTATGAAACTCTGGAAGTATTTTTCAACAAACTGAAAAGATTGGTCAAAAATGCGGATATGCTTGTGCTGGCAGGAAGTTTGCCTGTTTCAATCCCGTCATGTTTTTATTCCACATGCATCCAGATGGCGGAAAAAATGAATGTAAAAACTATAATCGATACCGATGGAGAAGTGCTTAAGCTGAGCATTCAGTCAAAGCCGTACGCAATAAAACCGAATGTGCATGAATTGGAGCAGATAGCCGAAAGGCCTCTTGAAAGCATCGAAGATATTGCAGCCGAAGCGAGACGCCTTGCAAAAAATGGGATACGGCTTGTCCTTGTTTCATTGGGACGCAACGGCTCTATCCTTTGCTGCGGGGACAGAATATATAAAGCCGAACCGTTGGATGTTGAAGTAAAGTCTACGGTCGCTTCGGGTGATGCCATGGTAGCCGCGCTGGCATATTGCATACGGACCGATTCGATGCCTGAAGCAATGGTGAGGATAGCGACTGCGGCAGGCTGCCTTACCGCTTCCAAAGAAGGCTCCGACATGGCGAGCTGGAGTGAAATAAAGCAATCGTACAGGGACATAAAAGTAAAAGAGCTGTAGAGGTGTATCAATGTTATATCCTTTAAAATTCATACCTGTATATAAGCAGTACATATGGGGCGGAAGAAACCTTCTCAGTTTAGGCAAAAAACTGCCCGAAGGCATAGTCGCCGAAAGCTGGGAATTATGCTGCCATCCCGACGGGATGAGCGTTGTATCGAACGGCAGATATTCGGGAAGAACTTTGAGATCGCTGCTTGACGAATACGGATATAAGATAGTCGGGAATACATATAAAGAAGAATGTAAGGATTTTCCGCTGATGGTTAAGTTTATTGACGCAAACGAGAAATTGTCGGTGCAGGTTCATCCAGATGATGCATATGCGATGGCAAATGAAGGTGAGCCCGGTAAAAACGAAATGTGGTATGTTATTAATGCGAAACCCGGAGCAAGATTAATACTCGGCCTTTGTCCCGGGGTAACTAAAGAAGTTTTTAAAGAAGCAGTATCGCGGAACAGTGTCGATAAATGCCTTAATTCAGTGATGGTTAAGCCCGGCGATTTCTTTTATATACATGCAGGTCTTGTTCATGCGATCGGAGAAGGAATACTGCTGGCTGAGATTCAGCAGAATTCCAATCTGACCTACAGGATTTACGACTACAACAGGGTGGACAGTTCCGGAAATCCAAGGCCGCTTCATATAGAAAAGGCGTTGGATGTAATTGATTTTTGCGGCAGTAATGGGAAAAACGCAAAAAAAATCTTAGCTTATAATATAAATGGCAGCGCGTCCGTCTCGGTTCTTGCGGCAAGCCCGTATTTCTGCGCCGAAATTTTCGATATATCGGGAATGATAATGCAGGACACCGGCGGGGAACAATTCCATATATATGTTTTTATTTCCGGAAGAGGGTCAATAAAAACAGATGCAGGCAGTTTCCCTGTTGAGAAAGGGGAGACGGTACTAATTCCGTCATGCATCGGCAGCTATTCGCTTGAGGGAACAATTAAAGCTATAAAGGCATATAAACCATATTTAAAAAGCGAGATATACGAAAAACTTATTCAAAAAGGTTTTTCAAAAGAGGAAATTGACAGCGTTGAGGGAATATACCAGTTTGAATAACTCTGTTTCACCCGCTGTTTATCCGGAATGCAGCTTAACCCGCTGTTTTTCATATCTTGAATATATAAAGCTGTTCATGGTATAATATTATGACAACAAAATAATCTTTTTTTATTTGATTTTGAGGTGACAGAATGGCAAACGCAAATATATCTTTTACTGTGGAAGGTTTAACAGCCGACAACTGTCAGGCGATCAAACAGGCCCTTGAAATAATTAACGGGGTCGAGAATATCATTGTAAACATAGATAATAAAAAAATAGTAATTGAATATGATGATGAAAAAATCAATGGGCAGCTTATAAGAGAAACAATAGAAGACGAAGGATATACAATCAAATAATCTGCGTTTCGCAGATTTTTTTAACTTTTTTGGGTATATTAAAAGAAAAAACACGGCAAATTTTCTAATAACAGTCCGCAAATAATTCCGGTGCCCGCCGCTTAATGGGGGCGGGACAGGTGTCCATCTTCAGTCTCGAAATGTTATTATACCTGCAGATAACAGGAGTCTACAGAAATGAATAAGAAAGTTTTGATTATTGGCGGTGTTGCAGGAGGAGCGTCTGCTGCAACAAGATTAAGAAGGCTCGATGAACATGCGGAGATTATCATGTTTGAACGCGGTGAACATATTTCATTCGCGAACTGCGGCCTTCCCTATTATATAGGAGGAGTAATAAAGGAACGTGACGAACTGCTGGTTCAAACCGCTGAATCGATGAAATCAAGGTTCAATATTGATGTCCGGGTCAGAAGCGAAGTAATAAAGGTTGATACGGATAATAAAAAGGTTACGGTAAAAAGCGATTCAAAAGGGATATACGAAGAAACATACGACTATCTTGTGCTGGCGCCGGGGGCAAAAGCAATAAAACCCGGTATCCCCGGAATTAACAGCAACAAAATATTTACGTTGCGAAATATCGCCGATATGGATGCAATCAAGGATTACATAGACAAAAAAGGAGTAAGCAGTGTTGTTGTGGCAGGCGGCGGTTTTGTCGGCGTGGAAATGGCGGAAAACCTTAAACTAAAAGGCCTGAACGTGGTTATTGTTGAAGCTGCTTCTCATATCCTCGCCCCTTTTGATTCTGATATTGTTGTATCGGTAGAGAAAGAGCTTGTGAAAAACGGCGTGGATCTGGTTTTAAGTGACGGTGTTAAGGAATTTGTCGATACGGGAAACCATATTGATGTTGTTCTAAACAGCGGGAAAACCCTCGCCGCGGATATGGTTATACTGTCGATAGGAATAACTCCCGATACCGGGTTTATTAAAGACAGCGGAATTAAACTTGGCCCGAAAGGACATATAATTGTAAACGAGAAAATGCAGACAAATATTGAAAATATATATGCTGCCGGAGACGCGGTAGAAGTGACCGATTTTGTTACCGGACTGAAAACCGCTGTTCAGCTGGCCGGTCCCGCTAACAAGCAGGGAAGGATTGCGGCGAACAATATATCGGGTTTGAATTCTGTTTACAGAGGGGCGCAGGGAACCGCGATAATAAAAGTTTTTGGATTAACAGCCGCCGTTACCGGGGCCAATGAGCGGGCATTGGAGAGGGCAGGGATAGACTTTAAAAAAATATTTATCCATCCGTCATCCCATGCTTCATATTATCCCGGAGCGCTTCCGATGACATTGAAACTGTTGTTCGACGACAGTGGAAAAGTTTTGGGAGCGCAAGGTGTCGGTTATAAAGGAGTGGACAAGCGAATTGACGTAATTGCCGCGGCAATACGCTTTAAAGGTACCGTTTACGATCTTGCCGATCTGGAGCTCTCCTATGCTCCTCCGTATTCATCGGCGAAGGATCCTGTGAATATGGCGGGTTATGTCGCCCAAAATGCATTAACGAACAAAACCAATATAATTACATGGGACGAAGTCAGCAAGTTAAATAAGGACGATTACATTCTTCTGGATGTCCGCACCGAAGGGGAGTTCAGAAGGGGTCACGTTGAAGGCGCTGTCAATATCCCCCTTAACAGTTTAAGGGACAGGGCTGACGAGCTTGACAAATCAAAAATAATAATAGCTTATTGCAAGGTTGGCATCAGGGGGTATATAGCCGAAAGAATACTTACCCAGAAAGGGTTTAAGGTTTTTAATGTCACCGGAGGTTACACCGAAGTTGAAAGGCTGCGTTAAGCGACAGCTTTGGCATATATAATATAATACTTTGATATTTTCTACGCCTCATTTTAACAGTGCCGGGAAAAATCCTTTCCGCGGTACTGTTTTTTTGTTTCTATTGCTTTTCTTTAGTCCGGAAATGTCAAAATCCGTACCCATGAGAATAAATTCCTACCGAAAAACAAGACCAATTTCCTATTGTTTTGAGTTTATAGACTTATAGGATTTACAACCCAAGAAATTATAATAAAAGTGTGTCGTAATATATTTAAATACGGGTGGTAGAGTAAATGTTTGTTGCGGTTGAAAAAAAAACCAATGAACCAATGCCGTTTTTAGCTGAATATGAAGATATAGATTATATTGATCTTTCAACGTATTCATTGCCGGATAAAAGTATACCGTACCTGCTTGGTGAAAAAATATCAAGAAAGTTTGAGATGCTTGCGCTTGAAAAGAACGGCAATGAATTGCTTTTGGCAATGAAGGATCCGAAAAACATTTTCGCCATTGACAGCGCGGCTTTAATAACAAGCCTCGATATAAAGCCCGTTTTGGTTGATCCCGAAAAACTGATGCAGAAAATGGACGAAGTTTTTTACAAACAGAAACAGGAAGAAACAGTCATCAGCAATGCCGTTCCAGATATAGAAGAAAAGGAAAAGAAAAAAGAAAAGGAAAAGAAAGCAGAAAGCGCGACGGTATTTAAAGAAAAGCTCGGCAATATTCTGATCTCGCAAAACGCAATAGATGAGGAACAGTTGGAAAAAGCCCTTGAAATCCAGAAAAAGAACAACGATATGCCGCTGGGCACAATTCTTGTCCAGGAAGGATATATAAATAAAGAGCAATTATTCAATGCCCTGGAAGAACAAACGGGAATAGAATATTTTGACCTTGACGGGGTTGAAATTCCCGATGAAGTGATAAAGCTCGTTGACAAAAAGCTTGCTTATGCATATACCCTGTTACCGGTAAAAATCGAAAGCGAGTTTTTATACGTAGCAATGATCGATCCGGGGAATATTTACGCTATAGATGATGTGAGGCTTGCGACCGGTTATGAAGTCAGGCCGATGCTTGCCGATAAAGACCTTATTATTGAAAAGCTTGAAACGTATTATCAGCAGGAAATTGAAGCAGAGCCCGAAAGTGAGCAGTTTGAAGAGATTGACTTAGAAAATGAAATTGAAAAAGTCAAGGAAGAAATTGAAATAGAGGTTAAAAAAGAGGAACAGGTTGAAAAAACAATAAATATAAGCGATGTCGAAAATGCTCCGATCGTCAGGCTCGTAAACATGATATTCAAAAGCGCGATCGATAAACGAGCCAGTGATATCCACATTGAGGCTTATGAAGATTGTGTAATGGTGCGGTTCAGGATTGACGGGCAGCTTGTCGAGGTAATGAAACAGGATAAAAAGATTCAACAGATACTTGTGGCAAGAATAAAAATAATAAGCGGTTTGAACATAGCGGAAAAACGAATTCCGCAGGATGGCCGCATAGCATTGAAGATTAACAATAAGAATTACGATTTCCGTGTTTCAACACTGCCGACAATGTTTGGCGAAAAAGTTGTTATCCGTGTACTGGACAAGGACGGTTTTAATAAAGAGAAAACCGAGCTTGGCTTTTTTGACGACGATCTCGTCAAATTCGACAGCATATTGTCGCATCCCCACGGAATTGTACTCGTTACAGGGCCGACCGGAAGCGGTAAGTCAACGACGCTGTATACTGCATTACGGGAATTGTGCAAACCGAACGTTAATATCATGACCGTTGAAGACCCGGTAGAGGCGACAGTAAGAGGAGTAAACCAGGTCCAGGTTAACGTTAAGACCGGTATGACATTTGCGAGTGCCCTGCGCGCGTTTTTGAGACAGGACCCCGACATTATCATGGTCGGTGAGATCCGTGACAGGGAAACCGCCGAGATAGCGATACGCGCCGCCATTACCGGCCATCTTGTTTTAAGCACGCTGCATACAAATGATTCGGTTAGCTCTATCGACAGATTAATTGATATGGGCGTTGAACCGTTCCTTATAGCGTCATCCCTTGTGGGGGTGCTCGCGCAGAGGCTTGTCAGGAGATTATGCCCGAAATGCAAAGAGGAGTATATTGCAAAAGAACATGAAATGAAAATATTAAAGCTTAATGAAGAGACTAGGATTTATAAGCCTGTAGGATGTCCGGAATGCAATGGCTCCGGATACAAGGGCAGGATTGCGGCTTACGAAATACTCATGATAAACGGTGAAATGAGGGAGTTAATTTCGCAAAACGCACCGATTGAAACAATACGCCAGCTTGCTTTGCAAAACGGCATGAAAACACTTTTTGACAGCTGTACAAGACTCATATTGGAAGGTATAACATCCCTTGAGGAAATGATGAGCGTAGTTTCAATAAATGAGTAGGGAGAGGCCAATGAGGATTGACGAGTATTTACAGAAAGCTGTTGAAATGGAAGCATCGGATGTTCATATATGCGTCGGCGTACCGGTTGTTATAAGAAGGCATGGTTCGCTGTATTATATCGACGATTACATATTAAACAGGGAAGACAGCCGCGAACTGGTTGAACAGGTTTTATCGAAGGATCAGTTAAAAACTCTTGAGTCCGAAGGGGAAGTAGATTTTGCATATATGCTTCCGGGAATGGGAAGATTCAGGGTTAATGCTTTCAGACAAAGGGGTTCCTACGCGATTGCATTCAGAATTATCCCGACTAAAGTACCGGAGCTTAACCAGTTGGGGTTGCCCGACATACTTTATTCGCTGGCTGAAAGGCAAAGAGGGCTGATACTCGTCACAGGACCGACGGGAAGCGGTAAGTCGACAACGCTTGCCGCTATGATAAACCATATTAACTCCGAAAGAAGATGCCATATTATCACGATTGAGGATCCTATCGAGTATCTGCATAAACACAATAGAAGCATAATAAATCAAAGAGAAATAGGTGAAGACACAAAAAGCTACAACAACGCATTGAGGGCGGCATTAAGAGAAGACCCGGATGTAATCCTGATAGGTGAAATGAGAGACCAGGAGACAATCTCGATAGCGCTGACCGCTGCTGAAACCGGGCATCTTGTTTTGTCAACGCTGCACACGCTCGGAGCCGCAAAAACAATAGACAGAATAATCGATGTTTTTCCTCCGCATCAGCAGGGACAGGTGCGCAGCCAGTTATCGACGGTGCTTCAGGGCATTATTTCGCAGCAGTTAATTAAACGTAGCGATAATACGGGAAGGGTTGTCGCCACCGAGGTAATGGTTGTAACCCCGGCGATATCGAATATGATCAGGGAATCGAGAACAGTACAGATTAACAGCAGTATACATACGGGAAGCGAATTCGGGATGCATTCTATGGACAGCAGCATTGCCTCCCTGTACGAGCAGGGAATTATATCCTACGAGAATGCATGCCAGTATTCAATGGAACCTGCAGCACTGAAAAAACTAATTGCGCTGAATTAAATGGAAGTGAGGTTTTTGTTATGGCAGTAGTTGATATATTCTCGAACAGTTTTATCACAATAGATATAGGTTTCAGGTATATGAAGATTGTCCAGGTTAAAAAGAATAAACACAATTTATTGTCGGTTACTAACTACGGTATCGGAGATACGCCAAAGGGGTGCATAAAAAACGGCGCAATTAAAGACAAGGATGCCGTCGTTGAGGAGATAAACCGCGTTATTAAGGAAAACAACATAAACATGAAGGAAGCAAAAATAGTTATGTCTGGCACGAATATCATATCCAGGGTGATTATGATTGATAAGGTTCCCGAAAGCGAAGTTGACAAAAAAATCTGGGAAGAGATACGGGAAACGATCCCCGTTGATATGAATTCGAACAGGATAGATTATAAGATCCTTGGGAACACGATTGTGGACGGCCAGGAAAAAATAAAGGTTTTTGTTACCGTCGTAGCCAAAAAAATAATAGACAACTATATCGATTTGCTAAAACGGCTGCGTTTAAAGCCGATTGCCGTCGATATCCCGTCTAACAGCGTTTCAAAATTCTTCAGGCTGGACATCGATACAGGGGAGGACAGCACGGCGAGAAGGCTGAAATACTCGAAATACAATAACAACACGTGCATTGTCTTCGACCTTGGATCAGAAACGACAATAATTAACATACTCAAGGATAAAACCCCCGAATTCAACCGCGTTATCCTGAAGGGAAGCAGCAAGATTGATGAAGAAATCGCGAAGGAACTGCAGATGCAGCCCCATGAACTGCCGAAGGCGGAACTGTACAAAAAGATGTACGGCCTGTCGACAATACTGACCCCATGTACCGAATACCTGTGCTCAAAAGCTGCAATGAAGGTAATGGATTCACTTATTAAAGACATTAAAATGTGTATTGATTTTTACCTCACGAGATGCAACGGAGAGCACCCGAGCAAAATATTCCTTATAGGCGGAGGTTCGCAGATGAAAGGCATCGAGGAATATTTTGAAGAGAAACTCGGATTGCCTGCATACAGGATAAATGTTGCAAAGATCGGCGGGCTCGAGTTTAACCAGAATCTTGACAAGGGCAGGCTTAACTACCTTGTGAACGCGCTGGGCGTTGCGTTGTAAAGGAGGATTCCATGCCGGTATATACATATAAGGTGAAAAACAGCGAAGGCGAGATATTTTCCGGGGAAACAAAGGTTAACAGCAAGGAAGTGCTGCTTGATCTTTTCAATAAGCACGGGTATAAGCCTGTTGAAATTATTGAAAAGACATTCGTAACCGATGTGTCCCAGATCGGCATTTTCAGGAAAAAGGTTAAAACCGCGGATTTGGCCCAGTTCTGCCGCCAGTTTTCAATAATGCTTGAAGCGGGCATATCGATTGCCGCGGCATTGGATGTCCTGAAGGCGCAGACCGTAAACCCGACGCTTAAGGAATGCTTAAACGACATATACAACAACATACAAAAGGGTATTTCGTTATCAAGCGTAATGCGCAGTTTTCCGGATATCTTCCCGCCTATCCTTATAAGCATGGTCGAGGCGGGGGAAGTAAGCGGACAGTTGGATAAGGTGTTCATAAGGATGGCCGATCACTTCGAGAAGGAATACAAGCAAAAGCAGAAGCTCAAAGCGGCGATGACGTACCCGGTGATAGTTTTTGTTATTGCAGTCCTGGTTGTCGTTATTATAGTTGTTAAGGTTATTCCCACATTCGGGGAAGCCCTGGCCGGGATGAACGTCGAACTGCCGAAGTTAACGCAGATAATGCTTAACGTAAGTAATTTTTTTACTAGATATTGGTATTTAGTTCTATTTGGGCTAGTTGTGCTCATATTTGGGATAAAAATGATGTCAAAAACGAACCGGGGGAAAAAAGTGCTGGATAACGCAATACTGAAGATCCCGATTGCCGCCGATGTAATCAAAACGATGTTGACGGCCAGGCTCAGCAGGGCCCTTGCGACACTTTTATCAAGCGGCGTGCTGATGCTCGAGTCCCTTGAGATTACAAGACGCGTGCTGAACAACTCAATACTCGATGAAAAAATGGAAAAAGCAATAGAAAGCGTTAAACAGGGCAGGTCGTTAACACAGTCGATCACCGAAATGCAGTACTTCCCGCCGTTGGTGCTGTCTATGCTGAAAACCGGCGAAGAAGCCGGAAACCTTGATGAAACGCTTGAAAAAGCCGCCGATTTTTACGAAGACCAGACAGGAGACAAGTTACAAAAACTTATGACATTCATAGAGCCAATGATAATGATCGGGCTCGGCGGAGTAGTCGCATTCATAATATTCAGCGTGCTGTACCCGATGCTGAGCGTGTACCAGAATATAGGTAATTACTGATGCTCGTCTTCTAACTTAAAACTGTATCCTATAAGCATTTAATGCTTAAAAAATAAATTATTGTATTGGAGGTATTTTCAATGAAAAAAATGTTGAAACAAAACAAGGGTTTCTCGCTGGTCGAGCTGCTTGTTGCAATACTCATAATGGCAGTAATCGCAGGAACTGCAATTATGCTGTTCGGTGGAGTACTCAGCTCGAGCAGGGAAAGCGCGGACAAGGAAACCGCTGAAAACTTCAAGAGGGCTATTTTAACGTACATGAACTTAACGAATGATACGAACCTTAGCTGTATAAGAGGTGGAGATGGTAGCGGTAACTTTAACGCAATTTCTTCTGTTGATCTTGCTCAAAAACTGGCATGCAGAATTGATCTTGGCGAAACCGATCCGGATGAGGTATCGTTTGAACGCCCGGATAATGCTAAATTTGATGATGATCCAGATGCTGAAAGCGGCGGAATAGAGGATACTGACATTAAAGGTAAATTTGGACCGTTCCTTGACGCATCCAAGGATTTGGTTCCTCAACAACCCGGAATGAAGGGATGGGAAATAACGATAGATGAGGAATTACAGGTAATTACTATTACGGCAAGCGAGGATGATGCTGAGGTTGAGTTCAAATAAGCAACCAGTAATGATGATTTGATGCACAAAGATAAAAATTATTATTCACACTCCCACGTTCTGTGGGAGTGTGAACCAAACTTTTTGGAGGGATTATTATTAAAAACAATAAGGGTTTCACGCTACCGGAAGTTTTGCTGACGCTTCTGCTTATCGGAATAATATCGGTAATTATAACGGAACTGCTTGTATTCAACGCGGCGTCGACAACCGCGTATTCAAGATTCGGCAGGCAGCAGTTTACTATTCACGACGCGTTCACACGGCTGAACAGGGATATTGAAGAAGCTTCGAAAATCAGTTTCAGCAGCCAGGTTTCGGCCTATGATTACAAAACGATCATCGTAAATGTAAACGGCGAGAATAGGGAATGGACGATTGATTCCGGTGCGCTTTACATGGACTCAACAGCCGTTGTCGAAGGCTTATCCGGTGAGAGCAGGTTTGTAAAACAGGACGACTGTCTTACTGTGGTTCTTAAGCCCGAACAGACTAACGAGGGCAGGTTCGCGCTGAATATCTCAAAACCGATCGTGACGCAGTACAGCTTAAAATATAAAAAATAGTTCGTCATTACTATAATAAATACATACACGATGTGCATTTATTATAGTAATGAAATGAGTTGGCAGAAACGGATGGAGGAGTTGACATGAAGGATATAAATTTCCTCGTAAGCGAAAATCCATTTGAAAAAGAGCTTAAAAAAGAGAAAAAAAGCGCTTCCGCCGCCAGGGTAATAGCGTTGATTCTTGCAATGGCGGTAGGAACAGCTATATTGCTTGCCCCGGGCATATATGTACGGGTTCTCGATGGAAGGGCCCAGGCTGTTGAACAGAAGCTGACCGACGCGAAGTACAGCGAGGTCAGAACAGTAAAGGCGCAGCTTGCGAATGTTACAAGGAGAGTGGACAATAAAAAAGCGATCATTAACGGAATTGACGCCGATAACATTCCCGCGTCACAGGCTTTGCTGATAATTGAAAACGCGCTTCCTTCAGGCTGTTATTTAGAATCGGTAAACTTTAACGGCAACTCTGTTTCGATAAGAGGTGTCGCGGAAAACAGCCTTATCGTTTCTGACTTTTTCGGGAAAATGGACAGACTAAAACTTTTTGACGGCGGTTCCCAGGGCATTTCATTTGAAGAAACCCAGGGCGCGGTTAAATTCTCGGTTACATATGCCGCGAAGATCGAAGGAGGGGATCGGAAATGACATTAACTAAAAAGGAAAAGACGCTGCTTATAGTCCTGGCCGTGGTCGTGTATGCGTTTATATTTGTGAAATTTGTTTTAATGTCGTCACTCCCCAAAATAAAAGCCGCGCAAAGCAGGATTAACGACGCGAAAAGTCAGCTTAGCGCATTGGAATCGGATTATAAAAATATAGATCAATACAAAAAAATGATTGAAGACAGCATTGTAATAGACGAAAGGCTCGGCGAATACCTTATGGACAGCGCGGGGCTTTCGGACAGCACAGAATTTATCGAAAATCTCGCGCTGCTTATCGGGACAAGCCTTAAACGAGTGTCACTGGGCAATCCGCAGCAGCTTATGGAAGGCGGAACCGCTTATTACGCTTTCCCGGTGAGTTTTAATACCGTTTTGTCAAAGGACGGGCTGGACGAATTTATAAGGTTCTGTGAAGGCGGAAGCAGGAAGGTAACGGTCAGGCAGTTGACCATCAGCCCCGCTGACGCGAACAGCGCGGCGGAATACGGGATTGTCGTGTTGAACAAGCAACTGTTTGATGTAAACATAGGTCTTGTTTTTTATTCGTTGAACAGGGACGCGGCCGACAGTTTCCTTAAATATACGCGCGCTGCGTTCGAAAGGTTCAAGGACAAGGACGGCAACCCCGTTTTTATAGAAAATTCGGATGAGATTGCCGTAAATACACCGGCCCAAACAGCCCAGGTACCGGAAACCGCAGTCAAAGATTCCGGTGATACTTCCAACGAGATCAGTTTAATGAACGCCGATTTTAAGATTTTCCACACCGGGTACCTGTACGGGGGATATAATTTTGAAACATATACCGCGTTCAATAAAAACGACAGGATACGCAGCACAATATCGGTTCCGATGAATGTATCGCTTACGCTTGGCAGCACGCAGTACACGATCGAGTGTGTCGACGGCGACGGGCATATGAATTCGATTACGGGAAGCCTGCCCGACAGGGATTTCACATTATTTATCCAATCAAATATAAAAAACGATGTTAAGGAAGATGAAAATCTTTGGCTTAACCTTAGAATAAGAAACGACTCGGGCAAAATTATCGTCGCGAAGATTGATCAGACAGGAGATCGCGTTAAGTTAACGGACAGGAACGGGAATGAGATAACCGGAAAAAGCGAAAAGGAGAAAGTGTATCTCTGATGAAACGGAAAAGAACGCATAAATGGCTTAAGACGAGTATTTGCGTAAACAATAAAGGATTCTCGCTGGTGGAGGCGGTAGTCGCAATAGCCGTTATCGGGATTGTGTCTGTCGCGGTTTCATCGCTGTTTTTTTCGATGTCCCGGGTTTCAAAGTTTTCCGAACAGCAGATGAAAAGAAACGCGGTGATTAAGGTAATAAAGGAAAATGTTAAAAATTCCGTATGGAAAAACACCGAGATTACAGGCACAGGCAGTGTCGCTCCAGGTACGGTAGGTGAAGAGTTGACTGATTTAGCGGTTAAAGATTTAAGCGGGCAGGAATACCCGGAATACGCTTTCAATTTAAAGCTTGCAGGGTATACCGAAAACAGCGTCAGGCAGTACAAAGCAACGTTAATAAACAAGAACGGCAGCGCGAATGCGTTTGAATTCCTGTTTGAAGTATATCATTAAGCAGGTGAAAAAATGAAAAGAACAGGCAAAACCTTTCGCATATATTTTAACAGAGCAGACATAATTGACAACCGCGGCAGTTCAATGCCGATAGTAATGCTGGTTATGCTTGTCGTATTAATAATCGGAGGCGCTGTCGCTTATGCCGCCGTCCAGATGTTTGCGATAGTAAGGAATGAAGAACATAACCAGATGACATATATTGCCGCCGAATCGGCGATTGAGAGAACGATTTCGAATCTTGACAGGTACCTTACGAAAGAGGAATTTGCAACCGACAGGAGTATTACTTTTTCAAATGAAACCCAATTTATTAACGACATAATTCAAAAACTGAATGCCGGGGACCCGCAGATTAATAACAGTTTCAATATCCCGGTATACGCTGATTCTTCGATGAACAGCGCGGATGCCGAGGTATCTTTTTCATGGGACGGGTCGACATATACGCGCATCGGAAACAAATTGAAGTTTCCTCTGCAGATTACCGTAGCCGCGTCAATGGAAAACGGAATATTCAGGTCTTACGACAGGAAAGCCGTCGCGGTAAAAGAATATGAAGTTTGGATATACAACCCTTTTATACTGAACGGAGCGGTTTATACCCTCGGCGATCTTGTCGTAAAGGGCAGCGGTACATCGACAATAACCGACGATGTATATGTTTTTGGCACAGGCCTTGATATACCGAACCGCATGGATCAATACAAAATGGGAGGCATATGTGTCATTGACGAAGCGGTACTTCATATAGAAAACGGCAGCGTATATACAAGGAACCTGCTCAGGGTCGGGACGTTTGATGACACAGGACCAGAAAAATGCGCGGTTATAGTTGATCATGATGTCGTCGCGCAGGGAATCCAGGCTTTCGGCAGAAATGATGATATTGTCGTTATCCGTGACGCGTATACCTTTGACGACATAGAAATGAACGGGGCAAATTCATATATTGCGATTAACGGCAATTACTTCGGGCTGAACCTGGGAGACGGAAGCTTTCACGACACTTCAAGCGCGGTAATAAATACATCGCCGAGATACGCAGGTCCGTCGGTGAATGAATTTACACAGTCGAGAATCGTTATTAGCGGGTACACATTTGTCAACGGCTCGACTTTTAAAATGGACGGAGGTACGGTCGGTCATAAGCTTGAAAACGTCGCGCTTGCGTGGGAAGGAAGCGAACCTGTATATATCGCTGAAAATTGTTCGAATACGGTTGATTATATAAATGTTTTGATTAGTAATTCACACGGTGAGAGAAACGGTTTTTCCGTTCTTCTCGGGGACGTTGACTGGAATAACAACAGTAATCTCGTCAGCAACTGGGAATCCTGGAGCGCGTGGATATCCGAAATACGCGGAAGAGCTTCGGGACGGACGAACAGCCTGCCGAGCGTACCGTCAAAAATAAAGGGTTTTTGCCATTATGCAATGGCCGCGAATAATAAGCTCTATCCGGCGAACGAGGAAAACATTGAAATCCCTGCGTCGGTGGTATGCCGTGTTGCTGATGACGTGGACGGGTTAAGCGATAAACCGCTGGAACCGTATACGCATGACAACTGGTACGATAATACGAATATTTCGATTGGTATTCCGAAAGGCTTGCAGAACATGCTCAGTTTTCTTGAAAGCCATGTCCATGTATTCGCAAGGAAAGAATACCCGGAAGAAGCATCGGGAGAAATAAATTACCTGTTCAATTCGGGGATGATCCAGGCCGGTTTCGGATCGACCACGGAATTTTTAAGGATAAGGAACCAGCTTGATGATATTGACGAAACGGCATGGAATTGCATAGTAAAATTCGGCGATGACGGTGATAACGATCCCCTGCCTCCGATGGATTTGATAAGCCATATTGTAAACAGTTATTCCGATCCGGCGAAATATTACTTAATAATTAACCTTGACCCGGACAGGGAACTTGTAATAACCCCGGACCCGGATACGGGCACCGATACTGTAAACGGGATTATCTTTACGATGGGAAAAGTAAGCGTCAGAAACGGCGCGACTGTGAACGGCTCTGTTATTGCCGCCGGAAGAGGTTATGATCCCGTTGCAATGGTAAAGGGTTCCGCCGCCGATTCGTATGATTACGATCACGACAGTGACGCAAGTACGCCGCCCGTAAAAATGACAAGGCTTCCAAGGGTTGTCGGAAATACTAACGTGAGCAATTTTGAATCGTGGGATTACGCGGCGCTCGTTATCGAAAGGGGCAGCATACACTTTCCCGGAAGAAGCGCGTTGTTTGCCCTGTTTGATGAAATATACAACGGCATAAGTTTTGGAGATCTTCTTGAAGATATATTTTGAGGTGAATGAAAATGAAGCGTATATGTTTGTGCTTTTTATTGGTCTTATTAGTTATATCCTGCGCAGGATGCGGGTTTGTAGAGACCGCCGCGGCCGGTGACTCCGCGTCCGAAGATCCTGCCGGAGGCATCCAAAACAGCAGGGAACCTGTGGACAGCAGTGACGATCAGGCTATAAAGAAAATCATTTCGGAGTATTTTACCGCATTATATACCGATGCGGATGTGGGCGAGTACAACGAATACTCAAGGACAGGCATTATCCCGAATAAAATCCGGGGGTTTATAGCGGATAAAACACTTAAGGAAGGTGACGGGAATCCCGAAGTTGGAATACACCTTCCGAGGTATATAAGCGTGAACGGCATGACGATAACGGGATACGATATTATCGCCGCGCCGAATGACAATAGTGACGGAAATATGAATGTCATGTCGGGCTTTATATCAAAAAACGAAGACAATTACCTGTATTTTGCGAAAGTCTACGCAAAGGCGAGAGTTGTCCCCGATGAAGTGTTTTCAAGGTCATACAGGAAAGAGGAAGATAACACGTACACAAAAGTGCGGGAAGTCAGCGCCGATGATATAGATTTAATGAGAGTCGAGATAAGGTATGATGTGGAACTGACAAAAAGCAATGCCGGGTTCAGCATTTTAAGGGCTATTGAGTCAAATATAAAAGCGGGAATGAAGAACAGGCTCTTTATACTTAACAACGACAATATTACAAGGCTTCCGTACCTTGATCTTGAAAAGACGGCGGATGGCGCGTACCGAAACCCGGCTGACGGGGAAATATACGAGTCTGAAAAAGCAGTTATTACCGAATTTTTCGAAAAGTTTACACTGCTTGACAGGGAGCGGATGAACCTTCTTTCTTACTGGTGGAAGAAGGGTTTTGCCGAAGCAAAGGAATTTCTGGATAATCTCGGTATGACATCGGGTGATGGATACTCAAAATTAATTGAATTCGATCTTAATTACGGCGAAAATTTTCCTTTTGATTCTTTTCCGCTTAGAAACAATATGGAAGTCATAAAGGAAGTAAAGAATTTTGCGGTTACGCCGCACCCCGCTTATTCCGAGAAAATCAGGTGGTATTACGTGAATTTTGACGCGGCCGTTCAAAGAACAAATGGAATAACGGACGAATATTTCACTTACCGCTATGATTACCTGGTATCGCTGTCGCTGGCGGGAAATTCGCCGGTGATTGAAAGAATCAAACTGAATGAATACTATGTCGTTCGATAAAAGCAGTAATGAGGTGATTGCTTTGAAGTCAGTATTAAGAAGAATAACAGCATGTATTGTTTTTGTTTCCCTTTTAGCGGTGTTTCCATCAACCGCTGAAACTCAGGTGGATAAACCAAGCGAATGGGCTGAAAGGGAAATTTCGGAAGCCATTGAAAATGGACTTGTCCCTGGACAGCTTCAGTCAAACTACCGGAGCAATATAAAAAGAAGCCAATATGTGCTTCTGGCGCTTATGGTTTTCGACAGTGCGGGAAAAGACGTCGATATCGAAGAAAGCCGGCCGTTTACCGATATCCTGGGCCATAAATATGAACAGGAAATAGTGAAAGCGTATAACGCCGGTATAGTGAAAGGAGATGGTAAAGGGAATTTTCATCCGGATAATTTTATTACAAGAGAAGAAATCTCGTCACTGGTTGTAAATTTGCTCATGCAAATAACACCCGATAAAGATTTTTCCGTTAAAGGCACTTATGGATATGGGGACAGCGACCATATCAGCGACTGGGCAAAGTACTACATCGATTATTGCTTCGAGAATAAAATCCTGGCAGGGTACGGAAACAACATAATTGATCCGAAAGGCAACGCGACGATAGAACAATCAATCGCGCTGCTTTACCGGCTTGCGAAGAATGAAGGACTTATCGGCGGCACGGAAGGTCCTATAGGGCTGGAAAACATCGAAAGCACAGTAACAAATGCCTTTATCGCTGAATATGGCGCAAAAACTTTTGATATTCTGAAAGATCTGGCCGTAAATGACAAAGTCGAAATAACAAGTTTCTGGGAAAAGAGTGCGACTGTTTCTCTCGAGTATAACACTATCAGCCTTAACAGCCCCGAATTTGAAAAAAACCTGTTCGCGCTTGTCCATAATATCGGCGAAGATCTGTTTGTAACGTCATATAAAGAGCTTATGATCGAAAACTTTAAAGATGGTGAAAAGGGTGCCCTTTTACTTGATGAATATATTGGCAGGATGAAAGAAAAGGAACTCATTGATATTTATGAACAAATAAACGAGACCGAAGTTTTCGTTATCGAATCGATACAGGACATTGACGGCAGTGTAAGCTACATGGTCGGTTTCATCCAAAGGAAACAGTAAAGTACCCCGGCAGAATAGTTTTTAAATATTTAAAAAGGGAGTGATAGGAAGTGTTTGCGAAAGTGGAATCAATTCAGGCTAAAAAATCAATCGTGCTTGTTATCGTTTTTACGTTATTGATTGCCTGCTGGACAAGCATCAATGTGTACGGCGTAACCGGCGGTGAGGATATAAGCGTCGGCTTTGAATTGTCAAGGGAGTTAAGCAGCGCGAAAATTCTTCTTGGCGACGAGTTTACGATAACCTACAGAATCGTTCCGCAGCCCGTGGTTTCTTCGGGAGAGACACCGGACAATAAGGAAATATACCTTGTAATGGATACATCGGGCAGTATGAATTATGATCTTGACGGGAAAACGGTACCCACATGGCAAACAAATAAAAGGATTGACATAGCAAGAGCGGCCGCGAATAAGTTCCTTGACAATCTCAGGAACGAAACAAACGTGAAAGTCGGGCTTATTACTTACAGCGATATAGGAGCGGTTAAACAGGCGCTGACTTCAAACCTGAATTCGGTTAAGAATAAGATAAACAGCCTCAACGTTGTGGGCGGGACAAATATCGGAGACGGCTTAAGATTAGGCTATTACCGGCTGCTTGACGGGTCAACCGACAGTTCCGCGGATAAATACCTTATCCTTCTGACGGACGGGGAGCCGACGTATCACAGCACATACAAGAAACATCCTTACAATTTTTACAAGGAAGACGGAACCGCTCCCCATTTCGACGGCGGAGGAAGCAAAGCGACACCGAAGGATATACAGTATTGTTATGAAATTGCGGAAGAATTTCTTGGCCAAAGCGATATAAAATCATATATGATTGCGTTTACAAAAGGGTCAAATGCGAATATTCTCGAGCAGGTCGCGCAGAAAGCGGGCGGCGAGTACCAACAGGCATTGACTTCTGACGCTCTCAACAACGTATATCAGGACATATACGAGCAAATAATGGCCGATTTTTACGTTGAAAACGTCAGGTTCGAGGAGATCATCCCGAACGGCCTGACGGTTGTTTCCGTTCCGGACGGGTTCAGCGTCGACGGACAAAAGGTGACGGGCAGCTTCGGCAGAATATGTTATTCATATGATGAAAGTTCCGGCTGTTATACGGCGGACCCAAAAGAATTCTCAATTATCGTAAAAGGCAGTGCCGCCGGAAGCTATCTGCTGAATTCATCAAAATTATCATATAAGGACGCAAACGGTGAAAACAAGACCAGAAACTTCGAAGAAGAAAGCGTTAACGTTATCGCCGTAAGTGCCCCTGTTGAAGTCGAAAGAAGCCTGAGTAAAGAAGAAATGCTTGTTAATGAAGAGTTTGATGTTTACTACACAATAAAGCCCGGAGAATTCAGCATTGATCCGGACCTGACGCCGCCGGAAAAATTCATAGTTAAAAACATCGGTTTTTCGGAAAAATTCCCGGAAGGACTCACTGTGGTTCCAGCGGACGGATTGACAATATCGGGACAAAACGCGAGCATTGACATCGAAGACATAAATTACACATATGATGCGTCAGACGGCAAGTATAAAGCCAATCCCGTAAGTTTCGCCGTTAAACTGAAAGGAACTGAAGGAGAATATACCCTCGGCGATAACAACAGCTCAAAAATTGATTACACTGATTTGGACAGCGAAACAAAGGCAAAGAGTTTTCCTGAACTGAACCCCAGGATTATCAAATTCGGCATGCCGAAACTTAAAGTTTTGAATGTTGTAAGAAGAGGGGAAAAGGTTGATGTAGAACTCGCCGTCGATCTGCCAGAACATACCGACTATGGCCAGATCAGGCTTGAAGATGGCAGCGCGGTGTCCGTGTCGGGCAGCGGAGGAACAGTCCAAAATATCCAAAGCAACGGTTCCTACTGGTACAAGGATTTGTCCATCTATCAAACGCACAAGGTGTATTTATGGGCAGTCAGCGATTTTGACCCCGGTACGACGAATCAAACCGAACTTATTACGATATTCAGCGCAATTGATATAAATTAATATACAGCACAGGGAATACGCCCCCCGATTTTCCCTGTTTACAGTTCAGTTAAAGGCCTGTTTCAAAAAAACAGGCCTTATGCCCTTTTTTTATAACAAAAGGTCATAGATCCGATCTTCGCGTCCGATAATATATTATAATTATATATATTATATATAGGAAGGAATTAATCGGATGAATATTAAAAAGATTATATCCGTTGTAGACCATACGCTCCTTAAAGTTGATGCAACCTGGGAACAGATCAAAGCGGCTTGCGACGAGGCGATTAGATATCAGGCCGCAAGTGTCTGCATACCGCCGGCTTATGCGGCAGAAGCCGTAAAATATGTACAGGGGAAAATACCTGTTTGTACTGTGGCCGGTTTTCCGAACGGCTACCCGACAACGGCCGCAAAGGTGGCTGAAACCGAGGAAGCTATAGCCAATGGAGTATCTGAAATTGATATGGTCATTAATATCGGTTTTTTGAAATCCGGCCGGGATGATGCCGTGGAGAAAGAAATCAGGGCTATAAAGAAGGCCTGCGGTGATAAAATACTGAAGGTTATTATTGAAACATGCCTGCTGACCGAAGAAGAAAAAATTAAAATGTGCAGGATTGTCACCGCGGCGGGAGCGGATTATATAAAAACTTCAACCGGATTTTCCACGGGCAATGCTACAGTTGAAGATGTGGTCCTGTTTTCGAAGCATATAGGGCCGAATGTGAAGATAAAGGCAGCGGGCGGTATACGCTCCCTCGAAGAAGCCCAAATGTTTCTGGATGCGGGCGCAAGCCGCATCGGCAGCAGCTCTTTGATAAAACATTTGCAGGGTACGGAAGCGGAACACCCGAAGCAAGGCCCGCAGAAATAATATTCAAAACCTGCCTTTTGAACTATTGAACAATAGTTCCCCTAATTACTGTGCTGATTCAACCAGATAACCAGCGGGTGATTCGGGTGTTTTCGGTGACGAAGGGCGACATGCTCCAGCGCCCTGCTGCTTACAGGCAAATGTGGAGCGGGTTAATGAGCGACCCGGGATATGGAGACCTCTCCGCAAATGTAAATCATGATCTAAAGCGTGTTGTCGGTAAGTGCTTTGTCGTCCAAGGAAACGAAACACCCGAAGCAGGACCCGCGAAAACAGTATCCTATAACCAGCGGGTGGCTCGATGACTTATAGATTTCGCAGATATTCGACAAAATTGTATTGAAATATCTTCGTGGATATTCTATAATATGATATTGGTGGTATTAAGGGAGTAGCTTACAGTTTAATACTGTTTAACCGTTCGTCAGTACGGCAATTGCCCGGACGGTTAATCAAATAGTTGATTGTTCCAGGTGTTGTTTACCGGAATAACGATTTGATAGCGAGACTTATACTACGACGCTTGTTGTAGTATTTTTTTATGCAATGAATTTATGAATTCTCACTCACCAAAACAGATGGCGGGTGCAATATTATATTATTATTTCGTCAAGGAGGAGAAAATGGAACAATTTAAGCAGCTTTTTCAGGGTGTTATCGAATTCAGGATTGAGTACATCATAATGTATATTGTAGGGGGAGTATTGATATACCTTGCAATAAAGAAGGATTATGAGCCGATGCTGCTGCTTCCGATAGGTTTCGGAGCAATACTTGTAAACCTGCCGTTTAAGTCGATTTGGCAGTATGAAGCGCAGCTTGATGAGACGGTAACAAAAATTATATCAGATTACCCGTCATTAAAGGAATTCTTTGTTGAAAAGCTTGGTTATGTTATTGAAAACGGACAGGCTTATAAAGTTGAGCCTGGAGTTTTGCAGATTTTATTCAATTCGGGCATTCTTACCGAATTGTTTCCGGTGCTGATTTTTGTTGCCGTGGGAGCAATGATTGATTTTTCACCTCTTTTAAAGAACCCGAGGATGATATTGTTCGGAGCCGCTGCGCAGTTCGGTATTTTCTTCACGATAATGGTAGCGCTGCTGCTTAACAAGGTTTTCCCGAGTTTGGGGTTTGACCTTAAGACAGCCGCATCGATCGGTATAATCGGAGCCGCAGACGGGCCGACATCAATCTTTGTCGCTTCGAAATTCGCGAAACATTTAATAGGGCCGATTTCGGTAGCGGCTTACTCTTACATGTCTCTTGTACCGATTATTCAGCCTCCCGTAATTAAAGCGCTTACGACAAAAAAAGAGCGCATGATACGGATGGAATATAAGGATGTTAAAGTTTCAAAAACAGTATTAATACTGTTTCCTATCGTTGTAACCGTAATTGCGGGTATTCTTGCTCCGATAAGCGTTTCTCTCGTTGGGCTTCTTATGTTCGGCAATCTTATCCGGGAGTCAGGAGTTCTTGAAAGATTGTCCAAAACAGCGCAAAATGAGCTGGCAAACTTAGTAACGCTGCTGCTGGGAATTACAATTGGTTCTACAATGCATTACGAAAGCTTTTTACAGCCCGCTACTCTTATGATTCTGCTGATGGGGCTTGTTGCGTTTGTATTTGACACGGCAGGGGGAGTTATGCTGGCGAAAATTATGAACTTGTTTACAAAAGAGAAAATTAATCCTATGATTGGCGCGGCAGGTATTTCCGCGTTTCCAATGTCGGCCAGGATTGTGCAGAAAATGGCTAAAAAAGAAGATCCGCAGAATTTCATACTTATGCAGGCTGTCGGAGCAAATGTGGCAGGTCAACTGGGATCAATCGTTGCGGGCGGAATGGTGCTGGCGCTTGTACCGTGGCTGTTGTCACTTTAATATAATCAGGAATAGAAACTTAAAGGGGGACTGGCAATGGACGATGTTGTATTGGGGATGCAATTAATGCAGTACGGACTTTCCGGTGTATTTCTCGTGCTTATATTGTTTTACGGGGTTATTACTTTATTGATGAAAGCATTGCCATATCGTGCCGAAGATGATGAAAACAAGCAATCACAGTAGGTTGTTGTTTAATTCTGGTATATAAGACAGGTTATGCGGCACTGAAATAAAGAGGCTGGCAATTGCGGCCTCTTTTTTGCTTTAATAACGCATTCATGCGAACAACAATATAACACACGATATCAATAGTAAATATAGATTTTACAAGAAATTAATTTTTGTTGTATAATTTTGTCAAAGAGGTTATTATACTTTATATCAATAATTTGTTACATTATATAAAACAGGGTTTTAGCAAATACAAAAGGTAAATATTACATAAACGGAGATTGAGTTGCTTATGAAGGATAAAAAGCTTATAGTTGTGATTGATGCCCAGGGGGGAGGGCTTGGAAAGGTATTAGTAGAAAAACTTAAGAACAGGATTCCCGACGCCGGTATTCTTGCGCTTGGAACAAATGCAGTCGCTACAAGCGCCATGAGGAAAGCCGGCGCGGATCAATACGCGACCGGAGAGAACGCAATAATCTTTAATGTTAAGAGAGCGGATGTTATTACCGGCGGTATAGGAATCATATCCGCAAACAGCATGATGGGTGAAATTACCCCAAAAATAGCGGAAACTGTTTCAAGTTCGTCCGCGATGAAAGTTTTGATACCCGTCGGGAAATGCAATATTTATATCCCGGGCTCGGAAAAATACTCAATTCAGGAATTAATAGACATTGCGGTAAAGAATATTGTTGACATCCTGTATAAATCGGAAGGGTGTGAATTAATGTGATTGGGATTTTCGGAGGTTCTTTCAATCCTATACATATGGGGCATTTGATTATCGCGGAGTATGTCAGGGATCACTTTCAACTCGAAAAAGTTTTGTTTGTTCCCGCAAAAAAACCTCCTCACAAAGGATCGGTCGATGATCAGACGTCGCAGCACAGGTTTAATATGGTGCAAATAGCAACATCGGACAACCCGTTTTTTGACGTATCAGCTATCGAGCTTAACAGGAAAGGAATAAGTTATACATCCGATACACTTAAAGAGCTGAAGAGCCTTTATCCGAATAAAAAACTGTATTTCATCTGCGGCGCAGACTCAATTGTAAACCTTAGCACATGGCATAGTATCGGGAGCATTTTTGCTTATGCCGATATGATTGCGGTAAAAAGGTTTGATGTAAATGAAACGGATGTAAAAAACATGTCAAGATGGTTAACCGATCAGTATAACGCGGTTATACATTATTGCGATATGCCTTATATAGAAATATCTTCAACAATGGTAAGGGAAAGAATAAAGAATGGTCTTTCTGTAAGGTATATGGTACCGGAAGGCGTTTTGAAGTACATTCAACTGCACAGGTTATATTAATGTTTTTATTTCGGGAGTTCTATATGACTATTGATGAAATGAAGGAGAGGCTTGAACAAACACTTAGCCCGGAAAGATTCCGGCACTCGGAAGAAGTAATGAACGAAGCCGTAAGGCTTGCAGAATTGTATGGAGCCGATATTGAAAAAGCGCGAATCGCCGGATTGTTGCACGATTGCGCGAAGGGTGCCCGCAAAGATGAAACGTATAAGGAACTGGAGAAATATCGTGTTGTATTGGACGATATTCAAAAAAGGACGCCGGTTCTGCTGCATAGTATTCTTGGTTCGGTTTACGCGAAGGAGCATTACGGCGTGGAAGACAGGGAAATACTCGATGCGATATACTGGCATACGACTGGCAAAGCAGGTATGACAATGCTTGAAAAGATAATTTTTGTCGCGGATTATATTGAACGCGGCAGGAATTACGAAGGCGTCGAAGAAGCCAGGAAACAAGCGTATACAGATATCGAAAAATGCATTGTCATATGCTGTAACTCTACAATACGGTATATACTGCAAAAAGGAAGGCTTATTCACCCGCACATTATAGAAGCAAGAAACGACGCGATAATGCAAATTGAACGGAGAACTGATTGAAGTTGGCGCATTCGAAGCAGTTTTGTAATATCAGTGCCGGCAAGCGAATATTGATCATAAAAAGAAGATTTTATAAAAAGGAAGGATGGTAACTATGATAAATTATATACAATTTGATCTTGGTTTTATACTTACGATGAGTTTACGGCTGCTTGCCGCATGTATTTTGGGCGGTATTGTAGGATTTCAGAGAGAATACCCGGGGCACAGGCCTGCAGGACTCCGTACCCATATACTTGTATGCCTTGGTTCCGCGCTCGTTATGGTTACTTCGGAATATTTCCGTTATGTATATGGCGATTCTTTTGATGTTACTCGTATAGGTGCTTCTGTAGTAAGTGGAATTGGTTTTCTTGGAGCCGGCGCGATAATCAAACAAGGTTTTAATGTGACAGGTCTTACAACCGCGGCCAGCCTTTGGACGGTTGCATGCGTCGGGCTCGCGTGCGGATCGGGGTTTTATACGGGAGCAGTTATTGCAACAGTACTGATTTATATAGTGCTGCAGATATTAAAAATCGCGAAGCTTAAGTTTGAAAAGCGTGCCGCTGAATTAAACATAACTGTCGAAACGGCAGTAGACACCAATTTTGTTTCAAAGATATCGGAGTATCTTGAAAATAAAGGTTTTGTAATAAGAAATGTTAATTTATCAATAAATTCATCAGGAAATAAACAATGCATCCGCTATACTGTCGGTAATATTGAAAAAAGCGAAATATCGAAAGCGGATTTAAAGAGAGATATAAATTCAATTGAAGGCGTCATAGAAACGTATATTAAGAAAAAGATTTTAAGAGGGTACGAATAATCTCGTACCCGGATTTCTTCTCGACAACAACAGTGGTTTAAATTATAATTGGATTAGCTTAAGTACGGACGGAGGAAAAACATGACCGGTGAACAAAAGACCAATATTGTCAAGGAAGTATTTGAATGGATTGCATATTTCGCAAGTGCGGTCATTATAGCTTCCTTGCTCCAAAGCCAATTATTCGCGCTCACAACGGTACATCAGTCTTCAATGCAGAATACGCTGTTTGAGGGTCACATGCTGATAATGAACAAGGTAAGTTATTATTTTACCGAACCGAAGAAAGGCGACATTATAGTTTTTTTAAACGGCGAAAATACGGAAGGTTTTATAAACAGGTATCGGATTTTTATAAAAGATGTCCGGCTTAGATTTCAAAAGAGCTACCGGACAAATCGCCTGATTAAAAGAGTTATTGCTGCCCCTGGCGATACGATTGATATTCGTGACGGAAAGGTATACATTAACGGGGAAGCTATAGACGAACCATATGTTAATGGCGTTACACCGTCTATGAGCAATAATTATCCTCTTACTTTAAAAGACGGTGAATTTTTTGTTATGGGGGATAACCGTGAAAACAGTTCCGACAGCAGGAGCTTCGGCCCGATAAAACGTGAGAATATCGAAGGCAGGGCCATGTTCAGGATTTACCCTTTCACGAAAATAGGCAGGCCATGATATCGATAAACGAGTATAAAAATTATGCGAAACTTATCTCAACCAATGCTTTTTCTCCTGTTTTGAATGCAAATTGTATATGATCTCCATAAACTTTCATTTGGGTTCCATTTACCTTGAAAGATTTGATATTCTTCCTGCAGCGCAAGGTCAGGGTCTGCTCTCTGTTTGAAATAATTACGGCTTGCAAACCATTGGTATTCCAATCCATGTATTCAAGTTTAGCCCATGTATAAAGCCATATACCTTCAATGCGGCCTTTTCCGAGTGATTCGGGAACAGCAGGAAGAAATTCGACCGTACCCGGCTCTGAAAATACACACATTTCCAATAAAATAGCAGGCATTGCCCCCTGAAGATCGGGAAACCATACTCTATAAGGGAAGTGCCTGGTTTGCAGCGCGTTTGTTATAAACCCATGATTAATCAGTTGTGACAGATTCTGCACAGTTTCCTCTATGTCCTTTAAACGAATTGCAGTCAAACAGCGATGAATGATACCGTGCGCCGAATCATCCTGCTGCCCGCGCCTGCGGTTTGAAATCTTGATAGCTCTTGCAAGCTCCGGCTCTCTTTCGGGTGTTACGGCTCTGCCAGGCCATACATCATAATGATGCGAAACATGGCGATGGTTGTAGTTTTCTTCTATTGTAGGCCATGCCCACTCTTTCAGTCCGCCGCTTTCATCAAGCAGATAAGTTGGCAATGACTCGCGCTGGGCCTCCCAATGGGGTATGTTTTCCGACTCGATGCCAAGAATTTTGCAGGCTGTTATGAGGTTGTCGAGTACCTCCCGGCAAATGGCAATGTCCATAACAGAATTGATACGGATAGGATTTTTATCCTTACCGGTAACAGTCATATAATCCGGGTTTGGTGTTGGATTCTCGGGTGAAAACGACGGATAGAAAATCACATGTCCATCGGGTCCGCGATCGCAGGCATAATCCTCAAAGAACAGAGCAATCTCTTTAAGTGCGGGCACAATCCGATTCCTGAGGAATTCCTCGTCGCCATTTACCAGCCAGTAACCCCATAATTCATTGTAAATCCAGCCAAGGCAGCCTGTCCAGCAAAAGTGAGGGTATGTTTTCGAGAAATGGTAATACAAACCTGAGTCGTAGTCACAATGGACGCTGCACAGCAAACCCCTGGCGCCGTATATTTTTTGCGCGTTTATGCGGAAATCATCAAATTTTGTTTCATAGTACCTGAAATATACATCCATTTCATCAAATAAACCGGTGTTGTTACCAGCACATACCTGGAGGTTGGTATTTATATTATGTTGACCATACATCGGCGGAAGTTTACCTGTATCTGTGATCATGTAAAAACGTCCCATATCATAAAGTTTATCCATAAGCATCGGATCGATCTGGGCATCCGTATTCGAGCGGATAAGCAGTTCTTCTGCCGAAAGCGCGAAGTCTTCCCTGTCACCGGTGCAAAGGCGGGAACGTTCCATCCTCGAACCCAAATACTCCCTGTTATAATCAAGCAGCGCATTAAAGTCCGGAACCACAGCCATAACTTCATCCACAACAGGTTTGGCGCACTCAAAAGTAAAGCCGCCTTCGAACTTGACTGTCTTTGACAGTATAATAAGGCTGTCGGCACCGGACACGCGTATTCCGTTTTCTATCTTTTCTGATTCTCCGCCTCTTTGTATAAAGCGCAGCACCGAAACATATCCTTTTTGTCCGTATTCAGGATTATATGCCCATTTTAGTATAATAAGCCCCTTAGTTATCTCCAATTCATGGCTGCACCTGCTGGTATCATATATCCGATCATGCCTTCCTGACCTTTCGGCATCAGGCAGTGTGATTGAAATATCGGCATTCAGTTCCCCTTCCGGCGCGGTAAATCTGCATACAACAATATCACCTTTATAAGACGCAAACACTTCACGTGCAAATGAGCCTCTGTCGTTCTCCCACTGGACTGTGATTTTACCTGTCAGCATGTCGAGCCAGCGTAAATAATTCACCGTGTTACCGCTTTCCTGCTGCCTTATATTCAGATAAAAGGCAGGATGAATGCGCAGGCTGGACGGCGGTATGATATTATCATACCATTTGTGCATGAG
>LFRV01000105.1 GCA_001512485.1 Clostridiales bacterium DTU069
AAGGCGCTGGTAAAGAAAGTGGAGATGGCATTTATATTGGGAGCCACTCAGAGGCTGCAACCGATGAAAGCAGGGCAACATTTAACAATACTATCGAAAATAACACCATCACCAATCACTGGAATGGAATTTATCTCTATGGTTACACGGGTAAAAGTGATAAATATAACTATAATAATACAATCCGGGGCAATACAATATCTTTAAATGCTGGAAATGGCATATATTTATATGATGGAGCAAGTAACAATACAATTGAACAAAACAAGATAGTCAATAATGCCACTGACCCTGCTCGTGGAGGTTTTGGAGTACACGCTACACAGAGAACTGAAGGAAACACGGCTACGCATAACTGGTGGGGCTCCGCGAACGGACCGGGGCAAGACGGTGCCAATGGTGTAAGTGACAATGTAACCTATGATCCTTGGTATACTGACGAAGAGATGACCACACTTTCTAATGCTGAAGGAGGAACAGATAACTTAGACACGTTTAATATAAACTCGGAAGCACTTGAGAAAGAGGCATCCACGGATGAAGAGGAAATAGATGAACCCGACATCACTCCCCTTGAGGATGTCATCGAAGCAGCTATAGCTGCTAAAGAAGGCGTCGTAGTAAGCGTAGAAGGGACAGATGTGCCGGCGGGTACTTACTGGGTAACCCAGGAGGACATGGATGCCCTGGATGCAGCTATTGCCGCGGCTGAGACGGCCAGGGAGACTGCGGAAACCCAGGAGGATGTTGACGATGCTGTAGCAGACTTGGAAGCAGCAATTGTAGCCTTCAATGATGCCAAGCAGGAAGCGGTAGATGAGGAAGAAATAGAAGAAGCAGGAGAAGGTGAAGAGCCGGCAGAAGGCGAAGAACCGGAAGAAGATGAAGAGCCGGCAAAAGGTGAAGAGCCAGCAGAAGATGATGAACCAATAGAAGATGAAGCTCCGGTAGAAGGCGAAAAACTGGAAGAAGATGTAGAACCAGTAGAAGGTGAAGAATTAGAAGAATAGAATAAGAAACGGTTCTAAGTTCCACGCTGTGACATAGTCTGCCCTTAAAGGCAGGAGAAAACCAGTAAGCCCCGTGAGAAAGCAGCAAATAAGCACTCTCACGGGGCTTTTTCTTTTTCCTTGGGAGCCATCAAGCTCTTAAGGAGCCGGGGGTTCTTTATTGGGAGGAAAATTCTAGGATCAGATTGGTGGAGAGGTTTTCAGCATTAATGTGGGCAGCCACGGGGGCATACATGTCCAACGGAAATAATCCGGACACCCTGGTTCCGCGTTGGTTCCAACCAATCCGGACAATGGTTCCATAGGTTCCGGGCTAAAGAACCTTTAGGTAGTCAGCTCCTTTGCATCAATCCCATAGCTTTCCCGCATGGGACAAGGGGACAGGCATGGGACAAGGGGACATGGGACAAGGGGACAGGTACATTGTCCCTGCTTGCCTCTTAATCCTGAATTCCCGAAAAATAAACTATACAGGAAGATTAGCCAGCCATACCGGGATATCATCCGCAGACAGGCCGCATGCATTGAAAGAATATGTCCTTTTATAGACTAGGTTTATCTTTGAAGATTTTTTATAAGGTTTGAAATCCGGTACGTGCAATCCTTAACCCGCAGTTCTTTTTTGCGCCATGAATCGGACAAAGGGAATTTGACGCCATCTTTTACCGAAGGACCCATATCCCAGTTGCCGTCATCCTCTTTGTTCGCGTTCAGCCATTCAGCCACAAACATAAGTTTTTCTTTGCACCCCGGGTTTCTGTACTCCGCGAGCAATTCAACAGCAGAAATATACCTGCTTGCTTCCAGAGATTTAAATGTTTGCGGCAAAACGGATATTTGTTTATCATAAATATAATAAATACCTGAGTGATGCTGCAATATATAATCAATCAGGGCCAGCGCAGTTTTATCGCCCAAAGCGTCCGAAAGCAGAGAAACGTGATAAAAATTTGCAAAATCGAGTAAACGCCCGCCTTTAGGCTTAAGATCGAAGACTTTTTTATATGTATCAACATAAATGTCATGGTTGTATGAACCCTTTTCAAATGCCCTGCTTATTATCTCTGCCCATTTTCGCGCAACTTCATTTGCGGTATGATCATCTTTTGTAAATCTGCGTATCCAGGTAGACAGCATAAGCGATGTGAATATGTCCCAGTTGTGTACTTTTTCCCTGCGATCAGGTATTTCTTTTTTACCCGCCAAGCAGTCCTGCATGTATGAAACAGCCTTATGTATTGGCTTGTCATTTATTGTGTATCCTAATATTTCAAGCCTTCTTAAGGCTTGTTCGGTAGTTAGTTTATTTCTTTTCGTAGGGTTGCTGAGGGTGTGAAAATATCCCCACGATCCGTCATCTTTCTGCAGGTCAATAATTTCAGCCGCCCACTTTGTATTTTTGTAATCAGACATATTTATTCCTCACTTATCCGTTTTCACGAGTCCTGGTATTATTACCTATCGTCAATATTATCATATTGTCCGCCGCCTGTAGAACAGGAAAATGTTTTTAACATTCGTTATAATCGTTTATAATACGTTCCAATTCGGTACCTGTTATTTTAATATACTCATTTATTTTTTTCGCTTCTTTTGACATAATTTCTCTATATTTTTTTTGGATTTAACAGACTTTTCAAACTTATTTTTATAGTCTTTTTGTTTTTCAAGCTGTTTCATCTGTTTTTTAAAGTTTCTCTGGGTATCGGTTTCTATTTTCATCACCTTCTTTCTTTAAATGCTATTTTATAAAATATGACAATAGATTGCAAATTAAGGCATGTATAGAAACAATCGGAAGTTTAATGCTTTTATTTTTACAAGGGAATAGTGACTTTTGAAATTGGAAAAAAAATATTTATTTACCGTATTGGAATTGAATGTGAAACGGTAATATAGTATGATTATAAAGCGAAATAAAATAATAACGGGAGTTGATTGAACATGAAAAGAGGTTCAATGCTGATAACAGCATTGGTTATTGTTATTGTAATCGCGCTGATATTAATTTTTTCAGCAATCGGAACATATAATAGCCTTGTCGCCCAAAATGAAGAGGTTCAAACTGCCTTAAGCCAGATTGACAACCAGCTTCAAAGAAGAAGCGATCTTATTCCGAATCTCGTGGAAACGGTTAAAGGGTATGCAGCTCATGAGGAAGAGATCTTTACAAGTATTGCCGAATCACGCGCAAAGCTTGCCGGAGCGACTTCTATAGAAGACAAAGCAGAGGCAAGTTCTGAACTAAGCAGCGCTTTGTCAAGGCTTCTCGTTGTAGCTGAAAATTACCCTGAATTAAAGGCGAACGAGAATTTTAAGGATTTGCAGGTTCAGCTTGAAGGAACCGAAAACAGGCTTGCTGTAGCGAGAATGGATTATAATGAAGCAGCCCGTAAATTCAACACGGCAATTAAGAGGTTCCCGACCGTTATTTTTGCCGGAATCTTTGGGTTTGAAAGCTATGACTATTTTGAGGCGGATGAAGGAGCCAGAGAAGTTCCAAAGGTCGACTTTAGTAATTAACAATTATGTCTTTGGAGAAAATGATAATGAAAAAGCTGATTGGAATAACTACATATATAGTTATCCTTCTTTCCGTTTTTGTCAGCCTTCCATGCTACGGATCACAGGTTGATTATCCGAAGCCGGCCGATAATTTTTTCGTAAATGATTTTGCCGGTGTCATAGATCCGGATACGGAACGGGATATTCAAAATATAGCGATCCAGCTTTATGAGAAGACATCCGCGCAGGTTGTTGTTGTCACGATTAACAGCCTTGAAGGGCAGTCTATTGAAGAATATGCCGTTAACCTTTTCAGGGAATGGGGAATAGGAACGGCGGAAAAAAACAACGGCGTTCTAATCCTTATCGCAATCGAAGACCGCTGGTCAAGGATAGAGGTCGGATATGGCCTGGAGGGCGCTCTCACGGACGCCGAAACGAGAAGGATACAGGATAATTACATGATCCCTGCTTTTCAGGAAGGCGATTACTCATCCGGCATTAAGAACGGCTTTCTCGCGACAGTTCACAAGGTTTATGACGAGTATGGAATTGATATTGGGGAACTGGACGAAAAATTTGTATATGAACCTGCTGACAGCCATCGCGAAAGCAGTGATGACAGACAAATCGTTTTTATTATTATTGTTATAACCTTCCTGATAATTGACATGATATTTTTTCGCGGCAGGCTAACAAAAGCGCTGTTTATAATTTTCATGTCAGGAGGAAGATACAGGGGCGGAGGAGGCCACGGCGGAGGATTTACCGGCGGTGGAGGAGGCTTTTCCCGGGGCGGCGGTTTTTCCGGCGGAGGAGGCCGCAGCGGGGGAGGAGGAAGCTCCAGAAGGTGGTAACAGTAAATTGCGGTTACCTGTCTTGAAATCCCGGTAAAACCAAGCTTCCGGTGCTTTGCCGGCAATAAACTTTCAGTCAGCATAACGGAGGTAAGAAATTTTGACGATAGACGTCTTATACGTCGGCAGAATGGAATACGGACACGCTCTGGATTTGCAGATGCGGTTATGGGAGAAAGTTGCTTCGGGTGAAAGCCGTGATACTTTAATTCTGCTTGAGCATCCCGAAGTTATAACGCTCGGCATCCGCGGGAAGAAAGAGAATATCCTGGTACCGGAAGACGAGTTGAAACGCCTCGGAGTGGAAATCGTGCAGGTTAACCGGGGCGGAGATGTCACGTATCATGGCCCCGGACAGATAGTGGGCTATCCGATAATGAACCTGAATAATTGGGGCAGGGATATACGTGATTTTATTATGAAGGTTGAAAATGCGTTTATTAAGATCCTGGAAGACGACTACCGCATTAAATCCGTCAGGGGCGATAAAACCTACACCGGTGTTTATGTCGGAACCGATAAAATCACGGCGATAGGAATACAAGTGAAACGCTGGACTACAATGCACGGTTTTGCGTTTAATGTGAATACCGATCTTTCAAGGTTTGATTGGATTGTTCCGTGCGGTTTGAAAGACAGGGGCGTAACTTCGGTTCAAAAGCTTACGGGCAAAAAACAGGACATGGACAAGCTTTTCAGAAGAACCGCGGAGGTTTTCTGCGAATGTTTCAACGCATCTGCGAACTTCATACAAAATAGGTATTTTTAATGTGAATGATGTATAAGACTAATGGGCTCATTCAATGAACGGCTTAAATAGATGCGGAGGACGCGAATGGAACGGATCAAAAAACCCGAATGGCTGCGCGTTAAGGCGGGCGTTGCGAAGGAAAACGCGTTTGTTCAAAGCATACTGAATAAATTCGGTCTCAATACTGTCTGCAGTGAAGCGGCATGCCCGAACCGCGCGGAATGCTACGGCAGGAAAACGGTAACGTTTATGATTCTCGGTAAAACATGCACGCGAGGATGTACCTTTTGTAATGTATCAAAAGGGATACCGGAGCCTGTGGATGAAAACGAACCGGAACATGTCGCGCAGGCTGTAAAAGCGCTTGATATACGCCATGCGGTTATAACATCGGTTACCCGTGACGATCTTCCCGACGGGGGAGCGGAGCACTTCGCGCAGGTTATTGAAGCGATACGGGAAGAAACGCCCGACGTGACAATCGAGGTACTGATACCCGATTTCAAAGGTGATTTGGAAGCATTAAGCAAGGTTGCGAAAGCGCATCCCGACATTATAAACCATAATGTTGAAACGGTGCCTTCATTATATCCCGAAGTAAGGCCCCAGGCGGACTATTTGCGTTCGCTGGCCGTTTTGAAGGCCGTAAAAGATTTCGATGAAACAATCTATACAAAATCTGGGATTATGGTTGGCCTTGGTGAACAGCCGGATGAAGTTTCGGCCGTGTTTACCGATTTGAGAAATGTACGATGTGATTTTCTTACAATCGGTCAGTACCTTTCGCCTTCGAAGCAGCATCATCCGGTTGTAGAATATATTCATCCCGACGTGTTTTCGTCTTACCAGAAAGAAGCATATGAAAAAGGTTTTTTATATGTCGCTTCGGGTCCGCTCGTCAGAAGCTCATATATGGCCGAACAGGCGATGCAAAGTATTTAGTAATCCTGAAGTTAAAAACCATCTTGACAGAAAAACCGATATTGAATAGAATAGTGTTAGCACTCGATAGCATAGAGTGCTAACAAGCGTTTTAATATTCCTTTAAATTAATAGATTCTTTGAAGGGGTTTTGAAACGCTTTTTAATTGTTCATAATTACAAAACCGATAAAAAACACTGAAATGAAAGGAGAAGAGAGCGTATGAAAGTCAAACCGTTGGGAGCAAGAGTGCTTTTAAAGGAGATTGAAACCGATGAAACAACGAAAAGTGGCATTGTACTCCCATCAAACGCAAAGGAAAAACCGTATATTGCCGAGGTGATTGAAACAGGACCTGGTGAGGTTAAAGACGGGAAGGAAATTAAAGTGACTGTCAAAAAAGGGGACAAGGTCATCTACAGCAAGTATTCGGGAACCGAAGTAAAACTCGATGATGAAAACTATCTTCTTGTCAAACAGGATGATATCCTGGCGATAATTGAGTAAGGAGGGTTTAAAATATGGCCGCGAAAACGATAATATATGATGAAAAAGCGAGAAAAGCAATCGAAGCCGGTATCAATATACTGGCAAATACCGTAAAGGTTACTCTTGGGCCAAAAGGCCGCAATATTGTGCTTGATAAAAAATACGGTACTCCGCAAATAGTTAATGACGGCGTTACAATAGCGAAAGAGATTGAACTTGAGGATCCGTATGAAAATATGGGAGCACAGCTTGTAAAAGAAGTGGCAAGCAAAACAAATGATGTTGCAGGAGACGGTACTACAACTGCAACGCTGCTTGCGCAGGCAATTGTCAGGGAAGGACTGAAAAACCTTGCCTCGGGTGCAAACCCGATGATAATGAAAAAAGGAATGGAAAAAGCGGTCGATAAAGCGGTTGAATTAATTAAGGGTAACAGCAAAGATATTAACGGCCGGGCAGATATGGAGTTTGTAGCAACCATATCATCCGGTGATGAAACAATTGGAAAGCTTATTGCCGATGCAATGGAAAAGGTTACGGCCGACGGTGTTATAACAATTGAAGAAAACAAAACATCCGACACTGTAATAGAAGTAGTTGAAGGTATGCAGTTCGACAGGGGCTATATATCACCGTATATGGTCACCGACAACGAGAAAATGGAAGCTATCCTGGAAGATCCGTATATCCTTATAACCGATAAAAAGCTTAATAATGTCCAGGATCTTTTACCCGCGCTTGAGTTAATAATTAAAAACGGAAACAAAATGCTTATTATTGCGGAGGACGTTGAAGGCGACGCGCTTGCTACCCTCATAGTGAATAAGCTGCGCGGAACATTCACGTGCGTTGCGGTCAAGGCTCCCGGATTCGGCGACAGGAGAAAGGAAATGCTCCGCGACATTGCGATACTTACGGGCGGTCAGGTGATTTCCGACGAAGTGGGAATGGACCTGAAAGATATCAAGCTCGACTGGCTCGGCAAGGCAAAATCCGTAAAGGTTCAGAAAGAAAACACGATTATTGTTGACGGCGCCGGTGACAGCAAAGCCATTAAAGACAGGATTGAATCAATAAAGAAACAGATTGAATTAACAACATCCGAATATGACAAGGAGAAGCTGAACGAAAGACTTGCGAAGCTTGCCGGTGGCGTAGCCGTCATAAAAGTCGGGGCTGCAACCGAAACGGAAATGAAAGAGAAAAAATTAAGGGTCGAAGATGCGCTTAACGCTACAAGAGCTGCTGTTGAGGAAGGGATTGTAGCAGGAGGCGGCACGGCCTACGTCGATATTCTGGATGACCTTAAGAAACTTGTCGATACGCTTGAAGGCGACGAAAAAACAGGTGCGGCAATTATACTGAAAGCATTGGAGGAACCAGTGCGTCAGATTGCGATAAACGCGGGGGTGGACGGTTCCGTAGTTGCCGAGAAGGTTAAAAGCAGCCCTGAAGGGGTTGGATTCGACGTACTGAAGGAAGATTACGTCGATATGTTCAAAGCAGGTATCGTTGATCCTGTTAAAGTTACCAGGAGTGCGCTGCAAAACGCAGCCTCCATTTCAGCAATGATACTTACAACCGAAAGCGCTGTTGCAGAAAAACCGGAAAAGAAGAATACCCCGCCAATGCCTGCCGATATGGATTATTAATATAAAACCTCCGGGAAAAACCCGGAGGTTTCAATGTTTTATGAGGTTCCTTGAAAGGCAGTGCCGCGTCTGCTATAATATGGCCATAATTAAACTATATACGGGAGAAGAATTATTATGTCTTTAACTGTCCGCACGCGTTATGCTCCAAGCCCCACAGGCTATGTACACATCGGAAACCTCCGGTCCGCACTCTATGAATACCTGATTGCCCGTGTTCACGGCGGGCAGTTTGTATTGCGTATAGAAGACACCGATCAGGAGCGGATTGTCGAAGGAGCCGTTGATGTTATATACCGCACTCTGAAAATGTGCGGGATTCAGCACGATGAAGGCCCTGATATCGGCGGGCCTTATGCGCCGTATGTCCAGAGCGAACGCAGGGATACCTACCTGCCATACGCGAAAGAACTAATAAAAAAAGGGCATGCGTACTACTGCTTTTGTACGAAAGAGCGCCTGGAAAAGCTTCGTATGAAATGTGAAGCGGAGGGAAAAGCGTTTCGTTATGACCGCCGTTGCTTAAGCCTGTCGGAAGACGAAGTAAAATCGAAAATTGATGCCGGCGAACCGTATGTTATACGCCAAAAAATGCCGGATGAAGGCACAACGACATTTCACGATTCGGTTTACGGGGATATTACGGTTGATAACAAAGACCTTGAGGATCAAATCCTTATTAAATCCGACGGTTTCCCTACCTATAACTTCGCGAATGTGATCGATGATCACCTTATGAATATAACTCATGTGGTCAGAGGAAGTGAGTACCTTTCTTCAACCCCGAAATACAACTTGCTGTACGAAGCTTTCGGGTGGAAGATTCCGACTTATGTTCACCTGCCTCTTATAGTAAAGCCGGACGGATCGAAAATTTCCAAGCGTAAAGGTGACGCGACATTCGAGGATTTGATCAATGATGGGTATCTTGTCGAAGCAATTGTAAATTATCTTGCGCTTCTCGGCTGGTCACCGGATTCCAACAGGGAGGTTTTCAGCCTTTCCGAATTGGAAAAGATATTTTCAATCAACCGTATCAGCAAATCTCCTTCGGTTTTTGATATGGCCAAACTGCGCTGGTTTAACGCTGAATATATCAGGGCGATGACGCCAGAAGCGTTTCATGAGATTGCTCTGCCCTGGATAAAAAAAGGATTGACTGTTGATTTGCCGACGCTTCCGATTGCCCGGATGATCCAAAATCGTACCGAAGTATTATCAGAAATTCCTGGAAGCATAAGGTTTTTGAATGAACTGGAAGATTATGATCTGAACATCTATGTTCATAAAAAAATGAAAACAGATCTTAAAATATCTTTGGACAGCCTTACTGCCGCTGTTCCTGTTATTGAAGCGTTAACGGATTGGTCGGAAGATAGTATTCGTGAAGCCATGCTGAATCTTGTCGCAGAACTTGGCATAAAGAACGGACAACTGCTATGGCCTGTCAGGACAGCCGTTTCTGGTTGGGAAGTAACTCCGGGAGGCGCCATAGAAATAGCGGCGGTCCTTGGGAAAACCGAAACCCTGAGAAGAATCCGGATTGGTATTGACAGGCTCAAATCCAGCGGACAGGTTTAAAAATGGAGTACACTCCTGGTAAAAATAAAAAAACAAGCCGGATAGACTGCGTTCCGGCTTGTTTGCTGGTGACCCCAAGGGGATTCGAACCCCTGTTACCGCCGTGAGAGGGCGGTGTCTTGACCGCTTGACCATGGGGCCTTACATTATTACCAATTGGACAAGTTCTATTTTACAGGCCACAATAATAAAAGTCAATAATTACTCTCCGCCTATGGCGTCAAAAATCTTGACAACAGATTATAAGCCTTGTATAATAAGCAAGGCACAGATTTAATATTACGTGCACCATTAGCTCAGTTGGTAGAGCACCTGACTCTTAATCAGGGTGTCCCGGGTTCGAGTCCCTGATGGTGCACCAGCAAATATCAAGGGTTACAAGATTCTTACCCTTGATATTTTTATTTTTGAATTAATTCTTCATTCTCCCGTTTTGTTATGATATGATATTATCGCAATCATAGAAGAGATAATTCAAGTTGAAATCAGTACAGTTAATCAAAGTCCCGGGCACGAATCCCGAATGGTGTATTATTTAACTGTCGATTTATATTTCATAAGGAACAAACAGGTCATAAAAACATTCGCATTTTTTTATAATAATAGAACGGGTGTCTGTCTGAAGATTGGATGTGTATTGCCGGGAAACCGACTTAAATGTATAGTAAATATTGGAGGGAATGATAAAATATGATTGAATTAATAGGTGTAAGCAAAACCTATGGAGGCACTGTTAAAGCCGTCGACAACATCGATCTGACAATTCCTGATGGTGAAATTTTCGGTTTTCTCGGTCCAAACGGCGCCGGTAAAACCACTACAATAAAAATGATAACCGGAATTCTTAATGCTGACAGCGGTACAATAAAGGTTAACGGAATAGATATTAAGACCGGTCCCATTGAAGCAAAAAGACAGATAGGTTTTGTGCCGGATTCACCGAATATGTTTTTAAGGCTGAAAGGTATTGAATACCTTCGCTTTATGGCGGATGTGTATGACGTAAGCCCGAAAGACAGGGCGCAGGTTATCGATGATCTGGTAAAAAACTTCGGCATGGAGGATGTACTAAACGATCGAATACAGAGTTACTCCCACGGAATGCGGCAGAAAATAGTGCTGATTGGCTCTTTGCTCCATGACCCGTCCGTATGGATTCTTGATGAGCCTATGACGGGCCTTGATCCGCGCTCATCCTTTTTCCTTAAAGAAATGATGAGAAAACGCGCAGACAGCGGGAAAACGGTCTTTTTCTCCACTCACGTGCTGGACGTAGCCGAAAAGATATGTGACAAAGTCGCGATTATAAATAAGGGCAGAATCCTTTTCTGCGGAACCCTGGACGAAATGAGAAACAGTTCAAAGAAAGATGAAACGCTTGAAAAATTATTCCTGGAGTTGACCGAAAATGAGTAATAAAACGCTGCTGTTAACAAGAACCCTCATAAGAAACGGCGAAGGTTTCGGCATAAAGGGAATGAAAAATAAAGTATCGAAGGTTTTATTCGCATTAATGCTAATGATAATTCTTCCGGGCCTTGTGGTCATGTTTTCGTTTTTCGTTAACAGCGCTTACAGCGCACTGACTGCAATAGGACAGGAAGGCGTGGTAATTAGCTGGGGAATTGCGATAGCATCGACAGTAATATTCCTGTTTGGAATATTTTATATAGCCGCAAGCTTTTATTTTTCCAGAGATGTGGAAGTATTGCTGTACCTGCCGCTGAAACCGAGACAAATTGTAGGCGCTAAATTTCTCACGGCTGCATTATTCGAATACCTGATAACCGCGGCGGTTTTCCTGCCTGTGGTTATTATTTACGGTATCAGAAGCGCTGCAGGTATTTTGTTTTATATATATAGCTGTGTCGTTTTTGTATTTATACCTGTTGTGCCGCTGTGCCTTGCCGCGGTGTTGGTTATGGTTCTGATGAGGTTTACAAACGCTTCAAAGCAAAAGGATACCTTCAGTATTATAGCCGGTACTCTTGCGCTTATATTGGGTTTAGGTATAAATCTTACCGTTCAGAAATTCATTATTAATATGAACCCGCAGGAACTTGAAGCGCTGATTATGAAAGGTGAAAACACCCTTGCCTTATTAACGTCAGGGATATTTCCCACGGCAAGGTGGGCGGTTTCCGCTTTATTGGATACGGTAACAACTGCCGGTTTTTTGAACCTGATGCTTTATGCCGCCGTATCGGCCGCTGTTTATATTCTCCTATTGTTTTTAGGTGAAATGGTGTATTTAAAAGGTGTTGTCGGGCTGTCGGAAACTGTTTCGAAAAGAAACAAACAAAACAAAACAGAAGCAAGGGATAAATTCCTTAAAAAACATTCCGCGCTCAGGACATATACGATGCTGGAACTGAAACTTTTGTTCAGGACTCCTATTTATTTTTTAAACTGCGTTATTGTAAATTTTATCTGGCCGGTATTACTGCTTATATATATGGTTATGGGAACGGAAGGGGCGGATATACAAGGCACGGTAAAACAGTTAATGAATAATCCGGATATTGCCGGTACTATTTTTCTGTTTGGAATAGCCCTGTTTACATTTGTTGCAGGGTTTAACGGAACCGTTTCCACATCCATATCAAGGGAAGGCCAGGAATTGTTTATAAAAAAATATATCCCCGTCAGCTATAGAACGCAAATACTTGCGAAAGTGTTATCAGGATTTATTCTTAGTATTGCCGGAGCGGTGTTTACGCTTATTGCAGCAACAGCCGTGTTTAAACTCCCGCTGTACATCAGCATGCTTATCCTTGCAGCTGGATGGATGGGAATGCTTTTTATATCATTTGTTGATATTCTGCTTGATTTATATAACCCGAAGCTTGACTGGGATTCCGAGCAAAAGGCGGTTAAGCAGAACCTGAATGTGGTTTACAGCATGATAATCTCAAGCATTGTCGGCGGACTTACAATCTATGCTGCACTGCAGTTCTCACCGGGGTTCATCGCCGCAGTTTTATCATCGATTTTGGTATACGGGGTACTGAATGTTCTTGTATATCTCCTACTGCGTAAGAAAGGCGTAGAAAGGTTCGGCCGGCTTGAAGGTTAACCGAATCCGGTAAAAACTATTGCAAAACGCAGAAAACCTGTGTATAATATGATTTGCCGTTATCCTTACCGGATAACATAACAGCAAAACAGAATATATTTTTTTGTGGGGGTATAGCTCAGTTGGGAGAGCGCTTGAATGGCATTCAAGAGGTCAGGGGTTCGACTCCCCTTATCTCCACCAATTTTTGTTTTATCATGGATCTGTATGTTATATATGTTATAAACATAAAATTGAATATAATATAAGTGAGCACAAGCTCATTAGTAGTTAAATAGGGAGTCGTTTGGCTTTCGAGCAGGCGGCTCCTTTAGTCATTTATTGGAAGTAATATTATATTGCGAGCTATAGTTTTCATTGACTTTGAAAATTTTGATATCGCAAAAAAACAATATTATAAAACAAAAGCACTCCGTGAAGCACAATCATTAGCACAGACAACTTATAATATAATAAAATTTGTAGAAAAATTGTTAGTACCAGGAGATGTAACACAGGAGGCTTAACATGTGGTTTTATATAATTCTTGGCGCATTTTTTATTTTTGTAGGGTTGACGGTTCATGTTTTTAGATGGTATTTCCTAATCTCAGGTTATAATACGATGCCTAAAGAGAAAAAGGCGAATGTCGACGTAAAAGGCCTTGGCCGTATGATAGGGATATATTCTTATATAAATGGCGGTGTTCTAATCGCGATGGGTTTGCTGAATGCTTTAGGTCTTAAACATGCTCTGATACCGGCCATTGTATTTATTAGCATATCGACAGTTTATCTACTGATTAAGGCCCAAAAGTATGATGGAAATATTTACGATGAAAATGGGAAGCTGCGAGAGGGAGCATGGAAGCAATTTATTTTTCCTGTCGGTGTTGTCGTTGCTGCAATAATATTTGTTGCAGTACTGATGTTTTTCTCTTCTCAACAGACCAAGGTAACTTTTATTGATGATGGAGTACAAATCCACGGTATGTACGGCGATATTTATGCCTGGGATTCCATTAAGTCGGTAAAGATGGCGGAAGAACTGCCTGCTATTGAGCGGAGAACCAACGGCTCGGCTTTAGGACCAAACTTAAAGGGATATTTCAGAGTAAAAGAACTGGGCACAGTGAAGTTATTTGTTAACACTGAAAAGCCCCCTTTCATATATCTTGAAACAGATGACGGGGTTACTATCTTAAATTTGAATAATGAAGATGAAACAAAAGAAATATATGAAAAAATACTGGAAGGGATAAAAAGGACGTCGGATATCGGATAATGATGCGCTTTATTTTATTGCGGCCGCATTATTATTTTTATTTCTTTATAGCATAATGACAAAATACGGCGAAAAATATCGAAAAACTATTGTAAAAGCCGAACACTTGAGTTAATATAGAATTGCCTAATATAATTCGGACGATATGGGTCCAAAGTCTCTACCAAGCAACCGTAAATTGCTTGACTATTAGGACATATCCTCCGTTTTTATTAGGTGACAAAAAAGGGAGGATTTTTTTATGGAGAAGTTTTTCAAGTTAAAAGAAAACGGAACAAAATTTTCTACGGAAGTATTGGCCGGTCTTACAACCTTCTTCACGATGGCTTACATTATCGTTGTGAACCCTAGCATACTCAGTCAGTCCGGTATGGAGTGGGGTGCAGTATTCCTCGCAACCATCATTTCCGCCATCATCGGCACCTTGGTGATGGGCCTCGTGGCAAACGTTCCTTATGCCCAGGCACCTGGTATGGGACTAAACGCATTTTTTGTCTACACTGTATGCTTTGCACTTGGGTTTTCATGGCAGCAGGCTCTGTCCATGGTTTTTATTTGCGGTATCGTTAACATCCTGATTACCGTTACCAAGCTTCGTAAGTTTATCATCAAAGCAATTCCCCGAAGCCTGCAGAACGCCATCGGCGGTGGTATCGGTATCTTTATCGCTTATATAGGTCTTCTTAATGCTGGATTTATTGACTTTGGTGCGGGCGTACCCGCAATGGCCACTATTAATACACCCGCACTTTGGCTGTTCCTTATCGGTCTTGTAATCACAGTTATTCTGTTAGTTCTGAAGGTAAAAGGCGCTATTCTTATTGGTATTATCGCTACGACAATAATCGGTATTCCCATGGGTCTTACCTCTACCTCAGACACTATTTCATTTATAGACGCCTGCAAGGTTCTGCCCACAACATTAGGTGTTATCTTTACAAGTGAGGGGATTCCTTCACTGTTTAGTGACATGGGCAAACTTCCACTTATTCTTGTTACTATCTTCGCATTCACACTGACAGACACATTTGATACAATTGGTACCTTTATCGGAACTGGCCGCCGCACCGGCATTTTCAGTGAAGAAGATGAGAAAGCCATGGAATCCAGCGCCGGCTTTAAGTCCAAGATGGATAAGGCTCTTTTCGCGGATGCTATTGCAACCTCCATCGGTTCCATTTTCGGTACTTCCAACACCACAACATACGTTGAAAGCGCAGCCGGTATCGGCGTAGGCGGACGCACCGGTCTCACCAGCGTAGTCGTTTCAATCTGCTTTGCAATTTCCGCATTCCTGGCCACATTCATTAGTGCAATTCCTTCCGCAGCAACAGCTCCTGCACTTGTTCTTGTCGGTGTCATGATGCTTGCTGCATTTAAGGAAATCGAGTGGACAGATCTGGACGAAGCTATTCCCGCTTTCTTTGCCGGTATCTTCATGGCTCTGTCCTACAGCATTTCCAACGGTATTGCAACCGGCTTTATCTTCTACGGAATTGTGAAGCTTTGCAAGAAGGAAGGGAAGGATGTTCATCCCATTCTCTGGGGTTCCGCTCTGTTGTTTATCCTGAACTTCGCTCTGCTTGCTATTATCGGTTAATACTTAGTAAATAAAATAACACATTATACGAAATATCCACCCTCGATATGTATTTGCGGAAATATATCGAGGGTTTATTTTTTTGCAAAATTTGTCCATGGATTTGAGTTTACAGAATATATTACGCAGTCCCTGTAACAACTCATAGAGTGTTAACATAAACTAATTCTATAAGACAACTTTATACAGGGAGGAATGGATCATGCTCTCAGGCATTGAATTTATAAAACAATCACTGGCTTTGCACCTGTTTTTTGCAAGGATTATGAAAGAACATTCATTTTTCCTTGAAGTGGGGTTTACGCCGAGGGACTCAGATTTTACTCAACGAGCGGATGCTTTTCGCAGGGAATTTGACGATATCCTTGGAGAAGCCGTTTCGCTTTCAAACGGTGTTGTAAGCCAAAGGGTTCTTCAGTCCGGAGAGGTAATAACACCATTTACATTAGATGCCGAAAAGGCAACGATATTCTTCACGGGAATACAGATACCAACTCAACTGACAAAAGCAGAAGCGGATCTCATCGGTGATGATATCAAAAAAATCAAACCTGCGCTTGAACGGAAAGTAGCCCAACTTAACCAAAGAGCGATAAAAGCAACCGCTGCGTTGATACGGTTTAAAAAGAATATTTTATCCAATGTTTTAAGCTGCAAAATGTTCACATTTAATTATCCGCTGCTTATAAAACACATAATGCGTGAGGCAGAACTATATCTTTCACAGCTTATGAGACTGCAAAGAAGAGAAGAGATAATTATGAGAAGAGAGGCTTTGGAACTTGAGTTTTTCTGGAACAGGCAGATGGCGGAGCATGCCAAGTTTATCCAGGGTCTGCTTGATCCGACGGAAGACGCTCTTATTGAACAAGCTAATGATTTCGGGAAAGAGTTTGATAAATTGACAGCAGAAGCAAAGGCGGCAATTGACAGGACTACTCCGCACCGGGCTAAAGTTACTGTCAAAAGCTTAAAGGCAACTGAGGATTTACGGGACTTTAAAGCCCAGGGCACGCGGGGCATTCTTGCATGCAGGATAAGGTCGATCATTATACCGCTTTTGGGTGATCATGTCCTGCGTGAAGCGAACCATTACCTGAGGCTGCTTAAAATGTTTGAAAGGTACTGATAACATTTGAATTTGATAAAGTTAAGCAAGAATTTGAAAAATATTAGATACTGTTCAAGAATTAGTGATGCTGTTATATAATGTATAGTGAATTGTTGTCCATACCCGGGTCACTGCGTGCAGACTGCCGGGTTTTTGATGGAAGGACAAGCACTCTTAAGTTTTTGATATTTATGCATGCATCAAATGGCACAAAAAATCGGGTACGGCCCCCTGATGATTGTTATAATAAAGCCGGAGCCGGAGAGGAGTTAATTTCATGATTGGGTGGATAGAGGGGATTCAAAATGCGATTGAGTATATTGAGGATAATCTTACAGAAGAATTGAACATACAGGAAATTGCTGAAAGAGCATGCATTTCAGCGTTTTATTTCCAGAGGATCTTCAATATACTATGCGGTTTCACGGTAGGAGAATATATCAGATGCCGCAGGCTCAGCATGGCGGCGCAGGAACTTTCGAAGGCAGATGCAAGGGTAATTGATGTTGCATTAAAGTATGGTTATGATTCCCCTGACAGTTTTGCGCGCGCGTTCACCAAGTTTCATGGTATTCCTCCATCGTCGGCCAGAATAAAGGGTGCAAATTTAAAATTATTCGCACCGGTAAAAATTAAATTAATATTGGAGGGCGGTACTATGCTGGAATACAAAATAGTTGAAAAGGCACAGTTCACTGTAATAGGCAAAGCAAGACGCTTTGACACGGAAACTTCTTCCAGTGAAATTCCAAAGTTTTGGGAGGAGCATAACAAGAGCGGGGATAAGGTTGTCTGCGGAATGTACGGAGTCTGCATGGATATAGACGGCAAAAATTTCGAATACCTCATTGCGGACAACTATCTGCCATGGAACGAGATCCCTGACGGTTATGAAACGAGGGTAATTCCTGCCGGGACGTGGGCGATATTTCCGTGCAGGGGCAGATTGCCGAAATCTTTGCAGGACGTTAACAAAAGAATCTGGAGTGAATGGCTGCCAAGCTGCAAGGAATATAAACTTGCGGGAAATTATGACGTTGAAATGTACACCCCGATGCAAGGGAATCCTGATGATTATTACTGTGAAATTTGGATACCCGTAGAGAAAATATA
>LFRV01000014.1:0-242 GCA_001512485.1 Clostridiales bacterium DTU069
TATAATCCGCACATATATCTTAATTGAGCGTTCCGGGATAGTTCTCTTCTAAGACTTTCTATTGTCGGGTGTTGAAACACCACACCAGCTAAAACAGTATTCCACACGGCTCTTACAGGATAATCGTCTCTTCCTTTTTTCCCTCGCTCCCTTTCAAGCACTTCCATAAGCTCTTCATCAGGCATATTTTCTATTACCATTCTTAGTCTTTCCAGATCCCCTAATTCTTCAATTTCACTCCA
>LFRV01000014.1:369-19618 GCA_001512485.1 Clostridiales bacterium DTU069
ATTTTTCTGCATCCTTATTATTAAGTATTATCGCTTATTTCAGAACTTCGCAATTTACTCCAGAATTAATTGGTATTGATGTCAAGGGTTGAGAAAAGGTGCGAAAAAGGCCTTGATATAAGGGTGCATACACTGTATCATTTTTTAAACAAATGTATATACTTAGTATATACATTCAATTTAAAAGGTGATATAATGAATTCGAAGGATCAGTTAAAAACAAAAAGAAATCAAAAGAAAGGGGTTGCTTACATGTCTACAGTTATTGCTCAAAAGTGGGGAAATAGTTTGGGTATTCGTATTCCAAAAGAAGCCGCTGAGAGAATAGGTATATGTCAAGGTTCCGAAATTGAATTATATATCGCTGAAGACGAGGAAAGCATCACACTAAAACCAAAGAAAAAAAAGAAGAAATACACTTTAGAAGAGCTGTTATCACAGATTACTACCGAAAATCGACACAACGAAATTGATTTCGGAACCGAGGGGCGTGAATTGATCTAATGGCCGATATACCTGACAGAGGTGCTTTTATTGTTTTAAACTTTGATCCGCAAGCTGGCCATGAACAGGCTGGAAGAAGAATTGCCATTGTTTTATCACCTAAAGACTTCAATGCTAAAACGGGCTTTATAGTAGTTTGCCCGATTACTAATCAGAAAAAGGGGTATCCGTTTGAAGTGGAATTGCCAACTCATGGAATATTCCCTAACGGTACTGGCGACCCGATAACGGGAGTAGTATTATCTGATCAAGTCAAATCATTGGATTGGAAAGCTCGTAACATAAAAGTAATAAAGCATTATGATCAAAATGATGCGCAAAATAAAGAAATTGATGAAGTTATTGATGAATGTTTGGCTAAAATAGCTGCATATCTGACATAAAAACCCTGGAACACTAATTACCCAACTCAGTTATTCAACTGAAAACCAAAGTTGATTGTCAAATTGGATATTGTCATAACAGTTATAACAAATACATTTTACATATGGATGCTAATAAATAGAGGTGATAATAATTATAAAGACAGGACGGCATCGCGAAACAATACCCTTTTGGCAGTGACGGAAGCGTTATTTGCTATAGAAGCGAAAAGCTGGATTTGAACCGTTTTATAGGAAAATAATGAATTATAGTGTTTTTTCTATGGCATTTTCACTAATCTCGGATTCCCATTGAGCTTTTCCGCCAGTTGAGAAATATTTCTTGATTGGCGCATTTTTAAAATAATTATTGACATATGTCAGAAACAGTTTATAATATAAGATGTAAGTGACATATGTCAATTATCCAGAGGTGGAGTGGGACCATAAAAAGGTACGAAAAGAAAGGCGGTGACAGCATGCCAAGAGGAAATGGAACCGGACCTTTGGGAGTTGGTCCGATGACAGGGCGAGGCGCAGGCTATTGCGCAGGCTTTGCTGTTCCAGGTTATGCAAATCCAACAGGTTATGGGTTTGGCCGAGGAAGAGGCTTCAGGCGAATGTTTTATGCTACTGGTCAGCCAAGATGGGCACGATTCGGCTTATCAAATATAAACAGAGATTTTGCATCGGATGCTGATGAAAAAGAATTTCTGAAAAGACAGGCTAAATTTCTTGAAAATCAGCTTGTCGATGTAAAAAAGCGCCTCGATGAATTGGAAGATTAGCCCTGTCGTAGAGCAAAGGCAGGCTATCGCCTGCCTTGTTTGTATATGTTAGTAATATATAATATACATGAGAACTGAAAACTGGTATATTTGTTCCTGTACCAACAGGGCGTGAGAAGCAATCAGGTGATATCCTGGTTGTTTGTGTTCAGAGGATTGAGGTGATTGAAATATGCCAAGGCCAATGAAATGGAGAAAAGTATGCAGCCTGCCTGAAAGCAATAAATTTGGTCCTCTTGATTTAAATGTGAATGAAGAGCACTGCGTAAGGATGACTGTTGATGAATATGAAACCATAAGGCTAATTGATTTGGAAGGTTTTACTCAAGAGGAATGCGCCAAACAGATGAATGTCGCACGCACTACTGTTCAAGGCATTTACGCAGAAGCCAGAAAAAAGATAGCTGAGTCCCTGGTGAATGGCAAGATACTCGTGATAGAAGGTGGTGAATATAGGCTTTGTGAAGGATTTGGAAATGGATGCGGACGAGGCTGTCGCAGACATAGACATGGTTGGTGATATGTGAAGATTGCTGATGGGTTCCGGGAACCTTGTTGTTTCGTAATAACAATCAAAAATAAAGGAGTTAAGACTATGAGTGAAAAATGCAATCAGAACTGCAGCAGTTGTTCGGAAGACTGCGCCGAAAGGAAAGAAAAGAAAAGTGATTTCTCCGAGAAACCGCATGAATTGAGCAGTATCAAAAAAGTTATTGGTGTAATCAGCGGTAAAGGAGGGGTTGGCAAGTCCCTGGTAACTTCGATGCTTGCTGTTACCATGAATAGAATGGGTTATCATACCGCTATTCTGGACGCAGACGTTACCGGCCCTACTATTCCTAAGGCATTTGGTATTAGAGAAAAAGCTACAGGAAGTGAATTTGGCTTATTCCCGGTTAAGAGTAAGACAGGTATTGATATCATGTCTGTCAATTTGCTTTTAGAGAATGATACTGATCCGGTTGTGTGGAGAGGGCCTCTGATTGGCAATATGGTAAAGCAGTTCTGGACAGATGTCATATGGAGCGATGTAGATTTTATGTTTATCGATATGCCACCGGGCACCGGCGATGTTCCCCTTACAGTATTTCAATCGATTGCTGTTGATGGGATTATTGTAGTAACTTCCCCCCAGGAACTGGTATCGATGATTGTATCAAAAGCGGTAAGGATGGCTGAGCTGATGAATATCCCAATTATCGGCTTAATAGAAAATATGTCCTGTTTTAAATGCCCGGACTGCGGCAAGGAGCATAAAATATTCGGAGACAGCCATATTGACGAAATTGCCGAGAAGCACAAATTAAAAGTGCTTGCTAAAATTCCAATAAACCCTAAAATCTCTGCCGCCTGCGATAAGAGTATGATAGAGCTTTTTGACGGCGATTGGCTTGAGCCTGTTGCAAGAATATTAGATGAAAAATGTACATCAGCATCATGATGAATGTGGAGAATAAAGCAGTTTCATTTTACTCCTCCTATATCAACAAGTAAATCGCTCCGCCGATAATGCCCGATCCGAGCATTACATAAATAGGGTGCGGTTTCCATTTACGCAAAATGAATATTGCCGCGGTAAATAATAAAACAGAAATAAAGTTAATTGTTTGAGGATTCGTTGAAAAGCCGCCTTCTCCCCAAACAGCCAGCGTAAAAATAGACAACCCTGCTGATGCAATCAGTGCTACGATGGCGGGTCTTAAACAAGATAATACACCTTGTACAACAGTTAACTCGTTGAATTTAAAATAAACCCATGCCAGCAGTGAAACAATAATACAGGATGGCAAGACACATCCAACGGTGGCAATGATCGCCCCTGGTATGCCTGCAATTCTGATTCCCACAAAAGTAGCCGCATTGACGGCGATTGGTCCAGGTGTCATTTCTGCAATGGTTATAAGATCGGTAAATTCCGTTAATGTAAGCCAGTTGTGCAAATTAACTACCTGGTTTTGAATCAGCGGTATTGCGGCCATGCCGCCTCCAATACTGAACATGCCGATTTGAAAAAAGCTCCAAAAAAGCTTTATAAGTATCATTGAGAGTCATCGCCTTTTTGGACTTCTTCCATTCGAATTAGAAACCTCACCGCTCCGATACAACCGCACACTAAAATAATATATATAACGTTAATCTTTAAGAAAAATGCGGCAAAAAACGCGCCAACCATTATAACCGAAGATACTATATCCTTTTGCTTCAGGACATTTCTTCCGATGTTAAGAACCACATCCGCGATTACAGCCGCAACGCCGGCCTGCATTCCTTTTAGAACCGCATTTACAACAGTGTTACCGCGAAATGTAGTGTAAAAAATGGAGATAACAGAAAGAGTTATAAGCGGCGGTAAAACTGTACCCAAAACTGTTACCAGGGCACCTAATACTCCAGCAACGCGATAGCCCAGCAGTATCGCCGCATTAACCGCAACCGCTCCAGGTGAGGATTGTGCAATTGCCGTTATATTCAGCATTTCATCTTCCTCAATCCATTGCAAATCGTCTACCAGTTTTTTTTTCATCAATGGTATAATGACATATCCTCCTCCAAAAGTAAAAGCGCTTAAATAAAAGGCAGAGGTAAACAATTTTATATAGGTGTTATTCTTATGATTCAAACCATTAGCCCCCTCTTTTTTATTATGTAGCTTTAAAAACTATATATAAAATAGTATTATTTTATAAAGTTCATAATAAATATATTATAAGTAGGAGGTTCAAATGACATTAAGGCATCTTAAAATATTCGTAGCTGTATGCGAAACAGGCAGTACAACTGCTGCAGGAGAAAAGCTGCATATTGCACAACCTTCTGTTAGTCTTGCGATATCAGACCTTGAAGACTATTATGGAATAAAACTGTTTGATCGTATTGGAAAAAGACTACATATCACAGAGGCAGGGAAAAAATTTCTTCAATATGCAACTCATATTGCGGGACTTTTTGAGGATATGGAAAAGGAAATCAGAAATTTTGATGCGATAGGAATCATCCGTATCGGAACGAGTGTTACCATCGGGAATTATTTGTTACCCGGCTATATAACCCGGTTTAAGCAGATACATCCTCAGATGGATGTTAAAGTAATCATAGATAATACAGAAAAAATTCAACAATATATTTTATCCAATCAGATTGATATTGGTTTGATAGAGGGTGCTGTCCACAGCTCTTACATTATAGAAAATAAATTCCGTGATGATGAATTGGTAATGATCTGCGGAAACGATCACCCCTTTGCTAACCAAAAATATATTGAGATTTCAAATCTTCAAAATGAAAGTTTTATTTTAAGAGAAACAGGAAGCGCTGGACGTGAAATCTTTGACAGTGCAATGACCTCACACGGATTAAAGATTGAACCTGCATGGGAAAGTACAAGTACTCAAGCAATTGTGAGAGCAGTGAAGTCAAATTTAGGTATATCAGTGCTGCCTTATTTACTGGTGAAGGACTCTTTAGAACGTAAAGAAATCAGTCAATTTTGGATAAAAGGAATGCATTTAAAGAGAAGTTTTTCTGTTATTTACCATCGAAATAAATTTTTAACAGAGAGCGCAAAAGACTTTATTGCACTATGCAAATAAATGGATACCTTATTCAGAGTAAAATAGACACAGGATAGATCGTTACACGGGGCTTGTTTCATTGACAGTGTTTATTTCATATGATATTGTTGTCATAAAAGAGACGATTTCAGTGCCAGGACTTCATAACAATCCAAAAAATTTTGAGAAAATGAGTTGAGTTAATAAAAGAGTGGTATTAAGTAAATATTAAACATCAATTCCAATATAACAATTTTAAAGGCAAGAAATAACCAGCGAATGTGAATGAAACAGATGGGTAAAGTAAAACTTTTATAATATTGATTCTACTTTATAGAAAGGGGTTATAATTATGCAGGGAAACCAAAAATTAATTGAAACTCTTAATGCTTTGCTTGCTGATGAGCTTGCAGCAATCAACCAGTACGTAGTACACGCGGAAATGTGCGAGGACTGGGGCTATGGTAAATTGCATGAAGGCTTTGAGAAACGTGCACTTGAGGAAATGAGACATGCCGAAAAACTTATCGGCAGAATCCTATTCCTTGGTGGAACTCCAATTGTAACTCAGCTTAGTAATATTCATATTGGAAAGGACGTTCCAAAGCAGGTTGAATATGATCGCGCTGCGGAGGAAGGCGCAATAAAAGCCTATAACGACGCCATTGCGCTTGCGGATGAAGTTCGTGATAACGCAACAAAAGATATCCTCATTCAAATTTTAAACGATGAAGACCGTCATATGGATGAACTCGAGGAACTCTTAGATCAGATTGAGCAGATGACCCTGCCCATATTCCTGACAACCCAGGTTGAATAAATCTCTTTTGCTGGGACAGTTATTTTGGCATTACTTGTTTCACGTTGCGAAATAACGGATTGATTTCGTGTCAAAAGAACCGTCCCTGTGACAATCCGTGACAAATTTTAATAATTATACCCCGAACGGTATAAACCGTACGGGGTATTTTTACGGTAATAAGATGACCGGATTCTGAAAGGCATCCATTATTCATGTTCTGCGGCTAAAGCTTTCCCGAACAGTTTGGCCGCATTGTTGTATAGAATTGCTTTTCTTTCGGCTTCCGAAAGATCAAGCTTGAGAAAGCGGTCAAATTCATCCCTGTGTCTCCACATCGGGTAATCCGAGCCGAACATGAACTTATCAGCACCGTGGCTTCGGATCATGTCAACCGCTTCAGCCGGCTCAAGATAGGCTAACGAACTTGAAGTGTCCATGAAAATATTCCTGCCAAGCAGGTACTTTCGGGAATCATCCCACATCCTGTAACCTCCGAAATGGGCTGCAATGACAACCAGCTCAGGAAACTTGTCAAGAATGCGGGCAAGGCGGGCAGGGCTTGAAGAGTCCTGGTTCTGATCCCCCATATGTATTAAAAGAGGGAGTTTTCCGGCAATGGCCTTGTAAACAGGAATCATGGCAGGTTCATCAATAACAAAATACTGGAATTCCGGGTGCAGTTTGATCCCTTTTAAGCCCAGGGAAATGATCCTTTCAACCTCGGCATCAATATCTTCAAGGCTGAAATGCAGGGTGCCAAAACCAATCATGTTGCTATGGGTATTTATAACGCCAGAGATGTAATTGTTAATTGCTTTCACCTGGCCTGCATGTGTTGCGGAGGAATGAACGAGATAACGATCAATACCGGCCTTCCTGCCGCTTTCCAGCAGTGCGTCAACGGTACCTTTACCGTACATATTGAAATTATAATACCTGCCGATGTTCTCTACGGCTTTTTCAGCGATGTTGTCAGGGAAGATGTGGTTGTGAACATCAATAATTTTATATTTTTTACTCAAAAGCATCATTATCCTTTAAAGTAAATAATTTTCAAAGACTTCCGAAAAAATCCATAATTATACTATCACACTTTCATAGGTGGAACAAGCGTGTGTAAAGCCACCTATCTTAAAGAATTATAAGAATCATCATGCGGAAAAGGAATGCTGCGTAGTGAAGATACAAAGAAATCGCAGCAGTTGATTGAATTGATAATAACATGATATATTTGTTAGAATATATTATACATTTTGGCATTTTTATATGTAATCTCAAAAATTGTTAATACATTCTATCAATTAGCAAAATCATTGGGTAGGTGAAAGAATATGTCAGATACATCAGGTTGTGGAAAAATTTCTGGGAGATAAAAGCATAAAATACCGGTATAGAAGTGATATGGTTGAAAGGTTATTTAAGGGTTGTACAGAAAAAGATATTAGGAAAAGCAAGTCTAAAAAATCATTTGCCTTTTTATCTCAAGATAGTATTAAAAACTTCACTAACAAAACGATCGACAATTTGGATGTACAGGAGGCAATTGGTGTCGCAATAAAGGAATCCGTGATGTCATATACCAGGGACAAGAATACGGCTGTAAATATATATAAGGATTTTGTCAGTTATATCAAGGAAAAATATTAGGTAAATATCTCTATTGAGTTTCCGCCTTCTTTCTCATCAGACTTTGACAGGCAGATGTACATAGTCAAGGAATTACATGAAAAAGGACGGAATAAGGATTAGTGGTGTAAGAATAAAACGTCTAGCGGACTAACAAACATCAAATATATCACCGAACTATCCTTATTACACTTTTTTGTATGGGATGTACAAGATCATAGCAAAATAAATATATAAGTTTGTATTAAGATATCCGCCAGTTGAGAAGCAAAAATCTTCTTGACTGGTGGAATTTTTATATTGAGGTGGCTAATCATTTTGGCAATTATAGGCTTACAGAAACATTGCCAACTCCATTAATTCTTAAGACAGATCATCAAGGTCAGGATGACATCCCATACCGATAGGATATTTGTTTAAAAAAGCAGTATAAGCATTCCAGCCATGGATGAATACTCAACAAAGATGCGCAGAAAAAATTATTGCACAATGACGGAAACTTCCGGTATTATTGAATAGAAAGGCAGACGAAGAAGGTGTTGAAAACAATATGAATATTCTAATCGCGGACGACGAGGAAGACATCCGGAACTTAATAAAAATCAGCCTTGAAGAAAACGGTTATACCGTATTTATGGCTCAAAACGGCAGGGAAGCATGGGGTATCCTTGCGGCACAGGAAATCCATCTGGCTATCCTTGATGTGATGATGCCGGTAATGGACGGATTTAACCTTCTGCGTAAAATCCGTGAACACAGCACTATTCCTGTCATCTTCCTGACCGCGAGGACCGACGAAATAGACAAGGTACTGGGACTCGGGCTTGGTGCGGATGACTATATTGCCAAACCTTTTTCCGTTGCCGAATTAGTGGCTCGCGTAGGTGCACAATTAAGACGGAATAATGAATACCTTTCGCATAAAGAAAAATCTCCCGTAATTATTAAATACGGAGATTTGTCGGTAGATAAAGAAAAATGCTGCGCCTATAAGGATGGAAAGCCGATTGAACTTGGCGCAAAGGAATACAAGCTGCTTCTGTTTTTTTTAGAACATCCGGAAAAGGTTTTTACAAAACGTCAGCTTTACCAGGCGGTATGGGACGAAGAATACTATTTTGATGATAACACTATAATGGTGCATATCAGCCGCATTAGGAACCGGATTGAGGATGATCCGCAGAATCCGAAGTATCTGAAAACCATTCGCGGCATCGGGTATAAGCTCCATTATACGGGCGAAAATTTATGAAAAAACGAAAACTGTCAAATCAATTTCTAAGAAATTTTCTAGTGATATTCCTACTGGCGATACTGGATACGGTACTCGCACTTATGCTGCTGTCCTTTGCCAGCAGATTGATTGCAGGTTCACTTACAAAAAACCGATACCCCGCAAGCGCAATTATAAAAGATGATTATAAACAGATCGACGCTTCTGCTGTCGTGCAAAACGGCGGCGGCGTACAGGTCGTCGACAGGGAATACCGTCTCGTTTATTCGAAGGGTCTTGACACCATCGGAAAAGATAAGCTGACTGCTGAGGAATTTACGGTATTTTTAACGGAAAGCAAAAGCAAGCCATACCATTACGATATTGTCTATAACCCAAAAGGCGGGTTTTGGCTGATTGTTACGTTCCCTACATCAATCAGGCTCGATTTCGCACTGGTGTATAATAAAGAAGCCGCTGCCGGTGATTTCACACGGGCAGGTTTGGCTATAGCTTTCGTCGTGCTGTGTTATCTTTTGATACTTGCACTCACCGCTTTTATCTATTCGAGAATTACGGCTGCGAGTATAACTGTGCCTCTGAAAAAGTTATGTGACGGCACAAGGCTTTTGCGGGAAGGCGATTATTCGGCACGCGTGGATTTGCGTCTGAAAAATGAATTCGCCGAGCTTCAGAATACCTTTAACGATATGGCCGCCCGAATTGAGCATGAAGTTTCGATGCGCAAGAAGTCTGAGGAGGACAGACGGCGCCTGATTCTTGATATCTCCCACGACCTTAAAAATCCTATGACAAGCATACAGGGCTATGCTGAACTGCTAATGAAAAAGGCAGGCATGACCAAACAGGAACGAATTGAACACGTTGAGATCATTCTCAATAACAGCAAAAGGGCGAATCAACTGCTAACCGAGCTGTTTGAACTTTCACAGTTGGACAGTCCGGAATTCTTATTAAAGCCGGTTAAAACGGATATCTGCGAATACATCCGGCAAATATGCGCCGAGCTTGTGCCTCAGTTCGAGCGCGAAGGGTTCAAATATGAATTCGATATTCCCGAAGAAGGCGTTTTTGCAATACTGGATACCGACCGGTTCAGCCGGATAATTCAAAATCTCGCGAATAACGCAATGCGGTACAATCCTAAAGGGACACTTGTTTCCGTAAGGCTTAACGTACAAAACAACCAAGCGGTTATTGATTTCAGCGATAATGGGATTGGAATTTTGGCTCATCTTGCGGAAAGTATATTCAAGCCCTTTGTACGCGTCGATGATTCCCGCAATTCCAAAACCGGAGGCAGCGGATTGGGGCTTTCCATCGCGAAAAAGATCGCCGAGGCGCATGGCGGGGATCTGACACTGCATCCTGATAAAAATAAGGGCAGCACCTTCCGAATTACAATTCCCACGATTTAAGGTAAATTTAAGATTCATATCAGCTGTATGAAAGGTTCGGTTGCTATGATAGCAATGGGCCTTTTATACAACTGATTTTTTTATTGGGAGGTGATGAGCAATGAAGTATGAACCGGCTTTGTTAGAGATATTTTTGACCAGGCTCGCGTTTCTCCTTTTCGGCAAGTCTGTCTATAAATCATTTGCCGACCGGCTGCCTCTTGAAGGAGAAGATAGGGTACTTGATTTCGGATGCGGTATGGGAACGGTTGCGTACTACGTTGTAAAAAAACTGCCGCACGGGCAATTGACCTGTCTGGATATTTCCAGTCGATGGCTGAATGCGTGCCGCAAAACTCTGCACAGCTTCCGAAACATCATTTATATGCAATGCGAATTCCCGGAACTTGAAAATGATAGCTTTGACGCAGTATACTGCCACTTTGTTCTGCACGATATTCCGGAAAAAGAATTGGAAAGAATCATTCCAGCGCTGATTAAATCCATCAAACCACACGGGTTATTTATTTTCCGTGAACCGCTGAATGATACGGAAAAAATAAGCATTATCAAACGCCTGACAGGACAAAACAATCTGATTCTCAAGGATAGCCGTATCACCGATATTCCGGTGATTGGCAACGCCCTTGAAAGTATATACTTTAAACAATAATGGAGGTTTACTATGATTCAATTAGTTTTATTCCTTATTTTAACCGTTTTATCTGCTGCCGCACTCGCGGGGATTATACTCCAAACAGTTTGCTTCGTCATTACACGCTTAAAGAAAAAGACGAAGCCAAAGCAGCTTATACGCCTTAGAAAAATGCTTATATTCTTTGCCTTGATGATGATATTGAATACTGTGCTGATTACCGTTTCGCAGCTTACCGCTTCTACTCCGCGTATAGTTGATGAAAACGGGAACACGCCCGAAAACAGCATTGCGGAGCTTATAAAAGTCGAACTGAACGGCAGGAAGCAGTGGATCAGCATAAGAGGCTGGGATAAAAACGCGCCCGTCCTGCTCTTCCTGGCGGGAGGTCCCGGAGGTACGCAGATGGCTGCGGTACGGTATGAACTGGCAAAGCTTGAGAAACATTTTGTCGTTGTCAACTGGGATCAGCCCGGCTCCGGAAAGTCCTATTATGCGGAAAAAACAAAAAACATTACTGCCCAAACCTATATTGAGAATGGTTACGCTCTGACTGAGTACTTAAAGGAACGCTTTTCTCAGGATAAAATCTATCTGGTGGGAGAATCGTGGGGCAGCGCGCTTGGGATTTTCCTTGTAGATAAGTACCCGGAGTCATATCGTGCGTTGATTGGCACAGGACAAATGGTGGACTTTGCCGAAACCGAGCGGATAGATTACGCTAAGGCTATCGAAATCGCAAAATCCAAAGGCGATATCGCTCTGATTGAACGGCTTAACGCAAACGGCGAACCACCGTATTACGGAAAGGATGTAATATGGAAAAGCGCAGTATACCTGAACTATCTAAGCGCTTATATGGCGGCTAATCCAAAGATTCAAAATCCGGGCTACAATACCTTCCGTGACGTCGGTTCATCGGAATATGGATTGCTTGATAAGCTGAACTTTTTCCGCGGAATCGTCAACACATACAATCATGTGTACCAGCAGCTTTATGACATCGATATGAGAACCGATTACAAGAAACTTGATGTGCCTGTCTATTTCTTCCTTGGCCGGTATGATGTCAATGCGCCTACGGCTCTAGTCGAGGAATATGTGCAGGTTCTGGATGCGCCTGATAAAAGAATTGTATGGTTTGAGCATTCAGGCCACAATCCATGGATCAACGAGCGGGAAAAGTTTGTAGGGGAGGTATTGTCATGTTTTTCGGAAAATTAAATTCAATATCAATAAAAAGGAGGATAAATAATATGCACCCGATAGTTTTTCTGCCGGTGTTTATTGCAATTATTATAGTGTTCTCGAATTGCTCCGCGTCAAAGGGCAGTATCGTGATTCTTGAGAACCCGGATGGGACAGGATTCACAATGGATTTCAAGCAGTGGAGTTCAAAAAACAAATGCGAATTATCCCTTAAAGAAGGTGATGTGCTACAGATTGAAGTTGAACATGAAGACGGAGAAATTGACCTTATGATAATAGGGAAAAAAGGCAACGAACCATATGAGGGAAATAACCTTAAGTCAACTACATTCACAGTAACGGTATCCGAAACGGATAAATATGATATACGGATCACCGGTAAAAAAGCGACCGGAAAGGTTACAGTCAAATAATGTCATGGAATGTCATGGGGACTGTCATGGGGACGGTTCTTTTGACACAAATGTGTAAGTGTGTCAAGGGGACTGTGTCAAAAGAACCGTCCCCATGATTTTTTCCTGAAGCTCTGTAACGGCAAGACAGCGGAGTGGATAGAATTTCTCATAATGACAAGGTGCTGCATCACCTCATCTGCTTCCTTAGATCCGACCAATATGGTTTCATATGTTGCTCTGAATTCCTTTTCTACCTCTTTGGAAATGGAATATGTTTCATTTATTAATTGGGATGAGTCCGAAACGTAGTTGCTCACATTATTTACAGCTACAGCGCTATCTTCGACGGCCTTGGAAATATCCTGGATTGATCTGGTTACGCTTGTCAAGCCCTGCTGATTCTCTTCAATGCTGTCGTTACATTTGTTTACATTCTCGAAAAGGCTATCGGTAGTAATATTTACCTGCTTCATTATTTCAGTAAGATTTTTATTAAGGACAGATGCTTTTTCACTCTCGTTTACTGCCTCGGTTAAATGCTTGCCTCCTTCACTTGTGAGATAATATAATGCAACAGAGCCGCATATGAACATACCGAACCTTGGTATGAATTCGTCAAAGCCGTTGTTAACTCCAAGAAGCGATACCGGATAATATATAATCCTAAAATTATGGCAGATATAATCGAACTATAAAAAAGTAAAACTTTTTTATTAAAATATACTGCCGCTAAACAAACACATACAGTATAGGCAATAAACATGCGCGGTACTCCGCCCTGGGATGCTGAATATACTATGGTGCCTATTCCGGGTAATAGCGGTATGACAAGAGATTTAATCATATTATTTTTCACTTTTATATATGCTATACCTGTTGCAACAAGACTGGTGGTATATGTAAAAGCAGCAGCAATAATAGCTAATCTGAGTCCGCCGTTAAAGTAAGCCGTAATAGTAAGAACCGTTGAAAAAACCCCTTGGATTATGAAATGGTGTATCATGAATTGATATCAGATGTCTTTTCCTATGATGTTAACAAGAAATGCAGTTTTATTTCCAGCAGCAAAACAATCATATTTACAAATACAGGTAAAAAACGTAAAATCTTTTTGACCGAAAACTGTCAAATCTATTTTATCATTCACAAACACTCGAGAGTAAAGTAAATGATAGTCTCATTCTCAAGAAATTCTGCCGCATTCCCCTGGATAAGTGAGCTCCGGATAGTACAACATTGATAAAGTTAAATCAAAAGTACGGTGAAGATGTCATTAAGGAATTAAATCAAAAGCTTATGAAACATCTCACCCAAAGAAAGATTATCCGTGGCAGAAAACTTCGTGTAGATACTACGGTGGTGGAATCAAACACCCACTATCCTTCAGATGCAAACCTTTTAAAGGATTGCGTTGATGCTGTTGCCAAAACAGTTAAAAAGATAAAATGCGTGAGCAAAGAGGCAACTAATGGTTTCAGGAGTGGTGCCCGGAAGGTAAAACAGCAGCTTTTAAAAGTGGTTAAGGTGCTAAACCGCCGGACTGGCAAATCTCAGCAGGAAGTAAAAGCTATTGTCGATGAGATGGTCCAAACAGCCAAGGAAAGCCATAAAGCCGGTCGCAAAGTATTGGAAAAACTGGGCAAAAAAGATACTGAGGAAAGCCGGCGTTTGAGTAAAAGACTTTCCGACACCCTGGATACGGTAGCTGCAATCATCAAGCAGACAGAGGAAGTACAATCGGGTGTAGGCCGTCACGAAGAAACCTTTGGGCATGTACCTGATGCTGTAACTGCTGACCGGGGGTATGGCGCTAAGTACAATGAAAGCAAACTTAAAGATGCCGGGGTAAAGAAAGTAGCCATACCTGCCAAGGGGAAGAAATCCAAAGCCCGTTCGGAACTGGAAAAGAGCCGATGGTTTAGAAGCCTGGTCCGATGGAGAGCAGGGTCGGAAGCAAAAATCAGTCTCCTTAAACGGAAATACGGTCTTGACCGTAGTCTTTCCCGTGGGCACAGCGGTACAAGCACATGGGTTGGTTGGGGTATTTTGACCTATAACCTGTTAAATGCGGTAAGATATACGTAATACCGGGGATAGTGGCCACGAATAACCGGTATGAAATTGTCAAGGAACTAAAAATATATATTCAAACACCTGGAGATTTTCGAAAAAACCATTTTTCAGGGGACACTACTTAGACGAGTAAATATATATATCATCTATTTGTATAAAAAGAACCGTGTGAGGTTAACAAAATTTGCAATAAACAATCCTCTCTAAAATAACAGGGCCGGATGCTCCCGTTATTGAATTTGCAGGACGTATTATTACTTTTGAGCTTGGGGTAATTTGTGCTGCAGTAGGAATATCAATTCTGGTTGACCAGTTTGGCGGATCCTGAGGAGTTGGGAATAACTGGTTTCCGAATCCTCCAATGTCGGGGATTAATATTTCTCCTGTATATATATCAAAATTGCCGAATGTTCCAGGTCTCGGCAGTGTTGCTGTTATGCTTACGGCTTGCCCTCCCTGAGGCGCGAAATTGATAAAAGCGGTTCCACCTGTACCAAAAAGCACGCGAACAGCAGAGTTTAAAATGACACAGCACGGATATGATATAAGGCCGGGAACGCAGAGAACGTCTCCTGGAAATATTAAATTTGGATTTGGTATATGGGGATTATTTACTGCAAGTGCTTCCAGCCTGACTCTGAACATTTGACCGATATTATAGAACGTATCTCCGGGCTGAACTGTATATCGCCCTAAAAATCCCGGGGGACAGGATACAGGAATTCTTCGGTTCTGTTGCATTCCAAACATGATTAATCCTCCATTGAAAATATAATTGTATTGGTTTCACGCAGCAGCCTACTTTTTGTCTTGCTATAATATAATATGAGGTAATAATCTTAATGGAAACGCCATATATAAAAAAGAAGCAAAAGCCTGGAGTCGAGTTGAGTTTATTATAGGAAAACGCAGCAGGAATTGAGTTTTTATTGAGATAAAGCCGGAGCAAAACTGTTTACTGCGCTGAAAATATGGATTGGGAAAGGCACATTGACATATGGATAAATATGGAATAAAATAATATTGATTGGAAAAATGATTTTTTTTGAACTACTACGGATATGAGCAAAAAAGACGGGTGATTTTTGAATATAAAAACTGGTTTATCCGAAGAGGGGAGATTTAAATGATTGAGAAGCAGTGCAAGTTGTTTACCGCGCGAGTTCATAGAATGTGCTTTGATCAGGACTTTATACATACATCAATAGCTAAAAATATTAGCACGTGGGATAAAAAAACCAAAGAACTCATTTCTTCCTGTGTTGTACCGCCGAACGACAATTTGAATAAAGGGGCGCTCCTGTGCGCAGATGAAAATAATATTTATTTCAACAGCATTTACTTTTTTCATGTAATGGATAAAAAGACAAATGAAATAATATATCAAAAGCAATTTGGAACGGACAACAGCTCGGATTTTGATCTTGGAACGATTCTGGCGGACGGAAACCATATCTATTTTCCTATGCGGAATAACGGCCTTGTTGTCGTAGATAAACATGATTATGAGTATGTAAGATACCTGAACAAAGATAAAGGAAGCATATGGGCGCTCGATCAAGACGAAAACATGATATACTTCGGAGGTGTTGATAAAAACATCTATGCCTTCGACAAATCAACCCTTTCTGCTGCCGCCGTTTTTACCGGCCACAAAGGAAATATTCATTATATCTATTCATTTATGGGGTATATTGTTTCCGTATCCGCAGATAACTCGATTATTGTTTGGGATAAAAGAAGCGGCAGAATACTGCACCGGATAAAGAATGCCGGATGTTCTTTGGGACGTGCGATAATGACCGATAAATATCTTGTTTGTGCGGCTAAAAATAAGATTAAAATTTGGGACACAACTAATTGGAACCTTATTGCGGAAGTTGCGGCAATCGGAACCTTGTTTTTTGATGATGGTTTTATTTATCTTGCCGATAGAAATGTATCGCGGGTCGAAATGTATACTATTGAAGATATCGTCACTGACAAGTTAAAAGATCGCTCTTAATAGGCTCTTTTGTTGTTTCGGACAGCGAGATTCGAATGAAGCGCGAAGTTATAGGTATTGACATTAAGAGACGACGCTTAACATAAGGGTATGGGCTTATGTCACACTGCCCATACCTTTTTCGTTATATATGGTGTAAGTACTTACAAGAGAGAAGGTGTTCAGTTGGACTCGGTAGAAAAGGCTATTGAACTGATAAAACAGGGCTCGTTGGAAGAATACAGGCATATCGTCCAGGGGTATCAGCAGCCTTTATTCAAATACTGCTGGCATATGCTTGGTTCCGTTGAAGAGGCAGAATACGCGGTTCAGGAGGTGTTTATAAAAGCATACCGGAAACTTGGCAGCTACAGGGCTGACACATCTTTTTCTTCATGGCTGTATAGGATTGCGTATAACCACTGTATAGATTGTTTAAGGAAAAGAAAGTATTTCCAGTTTGTCCCGCTTCTTGATAACACTGCTTCCGATTACGACACAACAGCTTATACCGTTGAAAAAGACGAACTGAGTCTGCTGCTTCAAAAGGCGATATCAATGCTGCCGCCGGAAGACAAAACCGTCTTGATGCTGAGGGTTTTGGAAGAAAAGAGCTATGACGAGATTGCAGAAATTCTCGGGAAGCGTTCATGCACGGTACGGAAAAAATATGAACGGGCGAAAAAGAAGGTAAAACAAAATATTGATGCAATGAAAGGGGTAATTGTAAATGAAAAATATGCGGTTAACTGATGAAGTTGAAATCAGGCAGGCGTTTGAAAGCATAACTTTGCCTGAAATCGACGTATCCGATTCTGTAATTAATTCAATTAAAAGCACTAAACCCCATAGTGCGAAAAAGAAGAGGGCATTTGCTGTTGGTTTGATTGCTGCGGCACTGCTGCTGTCGACAACTGCGCTTGCAGCCGTTAATATGTGGATACTTAAGGATGGAGACAATGTCGTTCTTAAGATCCGGGAATTTGATGACGAAAACCAAAAACCGTTTGAAATAGACGGAGAATTCGATAATCTTATTAAGGACCTCGAACCCGGCAAAGCCATAATTTATTACGACGCAGCACAGCCAAAACCGAAAAATCCAAATACGTCGGAAATACTAACATCATATTCGCAGCCAGTTAAATATACGGATTTGGATACGCTGATAAAAGAAGCAGGGATTTATTTCGCGATCCCGTCCAAAGTTCCCGAGGGCTATGTTTTTTCAGAAGGTGATATTTCGTTTGATCCTCTGCCATATGACCATGACGAAATCCTTGGCAAACTGAAAGAGGAAACGGCGAACAGCGGTAAAAATGGTGCGGCGGTAGAATGGGGAACCTCTTCGAATGCAAGATCGATAAGAATGGTTTATAAAAACGATAGGAATGAAAAATTCGTGCTTAATGTTTTCATCCTTGAGGGAGAAGATATGTATACGGATGATCCGTGGTATTTCAAATCCGAAAAAATTACAATCAAAGGCAGGGATATCCTTTTTACCGGAGTGGACAAAAAAGGGCGGGGAAAGGAAATAATCATGAGAGAGCTGCAGCCCGGCGGGCAGCGCACGGTTAAGACTTTTGAAGACGGAGTGGAAACAGAAACGGTAATCAACAGTTATATAGAATACATTATAACGACAAATGATTTGACGAAAGAAGAATTGTTGAGTATGGCCGAAAGCATGATTCCTTAAAACAAAAGACATGGGTTGGTTTACAGCCTTCCTGCCACGTTGTGCAGGAAGGCTTTATAATTGCTTTATTAAACCCCGGTGCCACTTTTTCGCCCTGCAACGCGCAGTTTATCTTCCTGGAGTTGCGGCATGAAGGCTTTTTTATTTGCTGTATTAAACTGGTGATGCTTTTTATCCGGCATTGTTTAGTTTTTCTCTCTCGGCTTTCGAAAGGCGTTTATAAACAAGTTCATATGAATGGTCTATCATCCATGCAAGTTCATTATCCGGAACGGAACCGTCAATCGCAATTGTATTCCAGTGTTTTTTATTAAGATGATGTCCCGGAACAATTGCAGCGTACTGCTGGCGCAGCGATTGCGATATAAACGGATCACATTTCAGTGATATGTATGATTTTTTATTCATTATATGTATAAACGCGAATATTCTCGAGCCGACCTTTAAAACAGCGGGCTCCGGACCGAAAGGGTAGTCGATATAAGCATTAGGTTTTGACAAACAGTATTCAGTAACTTCTTTTATATCCATGAATATCCTCCCTTTACTCTTTCAGTATAAGTTATTTTAAAATAAATTCAACCTATTAAAATAAATACACTCCTGCTTAACCGTTTTGCTACCGCTCAAAGGTAACATCATTTATGACAGCCATTATAAGCTTTTTTTTCTAAAAAATTTGAGTAAGGCGAAAAGGCGGCTTTTCTTGTTCATTCTGTTGGTGTATCTACAAAAAAGTAAATAATAAAGTAATAAAAATTTCAAAATATTGCAAGAATCTGTCTTTTTTGTTTTCTATAATTTTATTTAGAAAGTATAACAGAAAACAATCGGTAGTGTCAAAAAAGTTATGAAAACAACGAGTTGATATTACAGAAATGTAAGTAATTTGAAAATCGGACATTGACAGCAGAATAGAGTGGAGAAAAAGGGCAAATAATTTAGTGCTTAGAAGAGTGAAAGCACT
>LFRV01000046.1 GCA_001512485.1 Clostridiales bacterium DTU069
TTGTGATTGTATCAGCTACACAACCGATATACTATGTGAGGGTCTATTTGACGCTTACGATTAATACGTCAAGGGGTCCTCTGGTTGTTGAAGAAGATCTGGCAGAAGCACTAAACAGCGGGAAGATAGCCGGAGCTACGGTTGATGTGGTTTTAGTAGAACCGATAAGGAACGATAATCCACTTATTACTGCTAAAAACAGTATTATAACTCCACACATCGCATGGGCACCGAAAGAATCCAGAGAACGACTGATGAACATTGCGGTTGATAATTTGAAATCTTTCCTTGCAGGAAATCCTGTTAATGTAGTGAACAAATAACAGGCACTGCTTTTTATTCTGTTTTGGATGGTAAAGAATAAACCTTACCTTTAGCCCAAATGGATTGTTTGTACCTTAGAAGTGAAAATATTATGTATTAATAAACCGTGAAATAGGCCTGTTGCTCCGCCAAACCTCTTCCAAATGCATATTTTGCAAGAGGTTTTATTTTTAAATGCTCATGTATTTAGTTTATAAGCAATAAAAATTGGTTTTTGCCCTGTTATTGAATAAAACCTATTTATTGGATGGAAGCTGAAGTATTTCATTCCAGTTGTAAATCGGAGCAGATAAAAGGAGATTGTTAATGTTAAGTCCCCTGTCATTTAGTAAATTTATACCGCTGATAGTACTCGAAATAAGATTTTGATGGTATGACGGAAACTATTTTCTTAAATCCCAGATGGAAAGGCTATAGATATAATCTGGTAAACAGCATGATAGGAATATATAAGTAGTGGGTATATATTTGATATGGAAAAGCCAGCAATTCAATTTCTTAATTTAGGGAGAATAAGCGGTTTTGTTAGAATAATTAATAGGGGGTATTTGAATGGCTGTTAAATGGACGCCTAACCTTTCTGTCGGTGTAGATTTTATCGATGAGCAGCACAAAGGCTTATTTGAAAAAGCGAGCCAATTGTTTGAGGCTGGTCAAAAGGGAAAAGGAAAAGAATTTATGCTTCAAATGCTCGACTTCCTTGACGAATACACAAAGACTCATTTCAGAGATGAAGAGAAATATATGGAGAGCATCAAATATCCTGAAATCGAAGCTCAAAAGAAAGCACATGCCTATTTTGAGGAAGAGCTTGCACGTTTGCGCAAGGATTTCATGGAATCCGGCGTGAATCTTTTATTAATGGTTAAAGCCAATAAGATGATTGTCGACTGGCTGACCAAGCATATTTCCTCTATGGATAAAAAAATTGGCGAGTTTGCCGCTACGCTTGGGTAAACGGCATATTACGGGCAGACATAACGAAGTCAAGGGAGTTTTCTTCGGATTGTTCCCTTGACTTCCGGCATTCAGAAAAGAAATGATTAACACAAGGTTTTATATCATTATGTCAATATTAAAATATTCTTCAATTACTTTCTTTGATGTTCTAATATCCATTAGGTCCTTTATAATGTATTCGTCCAGTTTAACGTTTTCTTTAAGCTTAAAGTGAGCCCCGCAGTTTCTGCCGTGTTTTTTTGCGTAATATAACGCATAGTCACTTAGATTGATCATCTGCTCCATATTAAGCAAATCCGGGTTTGCCGAATCAACCGGCATATCCACGCAACCTAAAGAGCATGTTTTGTGTATGGTTATCGAGTCGGATACTTTAAACGGAGTTTCCCTTACTTTCACAAGCACTTCTTTCGAGAAAACATCAAGATACTCACGTTTTGTATCAAATAAAATTATGAGAAATTCTTCTCCTCCCCAGCGCACCAAGTAATCGTCGGATCTGATCATTTGCTTAATCAGATTCGAGATCAGCACCAATGTAGCATCTCCGGCCGCATGCCCGTATGTATCATTAACGTCTTTAAAATGATCTATATCAATTAAGAATATTCCGATAACATTATCGGCGGCTGAAAAATCTCTTCTTTCGTTATTATCCAATAAACGTCTTTTATTTTTAATAAATGACTCAACCCTTTTTGATATGAATTGAAATGTATACCTTCTGTTATACAAACCTGTCAGCGGATCATGGTATGATAACTCCCTAAGCTTCTCATTGGCTTTGTCCAATTGGGCGGTTCTCTCCCTGATTCTCTCCTCCATGTTCTCATATAACATGGCATTCTCAATTGATATGGCCGCCTGGGTTGATAATATTTTTAGAATTTCCAGCCTTTCAAGCGTGAAAACATTGTCGGAAAGGTTATTCTCCAAATAAACTATACCTACAAACCGGGTTTGATAAATAACCGGCATGCATAATACTGATTTTACTTTGTTTTCTGCAATGTAAGGATTTTCACGCCAGCTTCCTTCGGAGCAGGCATTATTGGCAACTATTGTTTTTTTGGTCCGCGCGACATATTGTATAATTTCCGGGCATAATTCGCTGCTTTGCGTATATGGGATTGATTGCATTACCTGGGGCTGATCGTTATCTTCGGTCTTTTTCGCCTCAATATAAAGCTTGTTATCATGTTCGTTTTTCAGTAAAAGAAAACCTTTTTGGGCACCCGCATTTTCAATAATTGTTTTTGTGAAAGTTGTTAATAGTTTATCGGTCTTTATTTCGCTTGAAATTGCCTGGGTTGCCTTTATAATTGAAACCATATCGATTGAGCTTTGAGTTGTGTATGAGCTTATACCTGTCAATCCCCGGTATTCCTGACTTACTTTAAGGTAATCCGGGTATTGCTTCACCAATTGGGCCACCTTTCCGGTTGCTCCCCATTGCTGATATAAGTAGTGCGCCTCCCTTGTATACAACGCTGCGATTGTATTGTTGCCTTTGGCTAACCAGAACTTTCCGTATAACTCATTGCACAGTGCCCGAAATTGAATAAAATCATTGCTGCCGATTGATTCCAATGCTTTTCTGAAGAGTACGTCGACCGTATCTATTGGTGCGTCGTCTATGATTGCCATTTCGGCAGTCAGCAAATAATACTTGTGTGCAAAGTTGTCAGGGCAATTTTCCATCCAGCGCTTAAGCTGCTGTTGAATGTTTGTCAGTGTTTCTCTTGCGGCAATTTTTTCATTTTCAGATAAGTCTGACCATTTTATTGCAGAGTATAAGTCCTTGAAACATATAATGGTCGGGAACCGAATAATCCTGAACCAGTCCGGTTGAACGAATGACTTCTTGCGCCATGTTATTCCATTTTTCCGCATCATCCATTTTACCGAAAATGATATTCATGTAAGCATTCAGAATATAAAACCTGCATAAAAAACCCAAATTATTGGTACTCTTGAGCGTTGTTATTATCTCTTCGTCTTTTCGTAAAAAGTTTTTTTCTTCTTTTTTATCGTGAACTGATTGAAATTTCCGTATCATGTAATGAATCATTTGAGCTAAAAGCTGTGGCAGACTGATATTTATTTTATTTAGATATGTAACGGCGTCCTCGGTTTCCTGCGTGCATTCGTTCAGGTTCTTTCCTGTATACAACAAGAGCAGCAGTTTATCGGCCAGCGCAAAAGACGCGTGATGTATATCTCCTGTTTCCAAACCTTTATGGTAAGCCATGTCATATTAGTTCAGGCTTTCGCTGTAATGTGCGCGCGTATAAGAAGTAAACGTAAATCCATAGCATACCGAAGCCCTGAATGCTTCCGCTTTCAATCGGTTAAGGAGCGAAAACGCGGCTTCCGCAAGCTTGTAGCCGGTTTCATATTCCCCAAGTGATCCCAGAATAATGGCGCAGTCGGTAAAGCATTTGCATGATAATGGCGAAACTCCATATTCACACGTTAACTCAAACATCATCAGCGAAATTAAAACGAACAACTGCGGATTGCTTTGGTACGCTGCCGGAACCATTTGAAAAACCATCTGCATGATAATAATTTTTTCCGGATCCTTCATTTCCGGGAGATTTTTTAGCCCATCTATCGTTATTCGCTTCAAATAGCTCTTCAGTTTGAAGATCCCTTCATGGATCTTCTGGACGATCTCCTGATCATTATCGGGTAAATGAATATCAAATAAGCGAAGGCTTCGACGGACTTCGTCAATAGCTTCCTTATGTTTTCCTTGATACTCAAATATTTGGACCCGGATTATCGAAATTGACGCTTTATCAATATTGCTTTGCGCTTTATCCAATAAACGGATGCAAAGATTTTCCGAAAGTGTAAGGTTCCCGGACAGCAAGGCCACATTTGCACGATCAATCAGTAATTTAAAGTATTTCCTTGGAGTTTTTGCCCATAATTCATCGGACAAAAGTGATTGAGCTATAGCGAAATAATTCTCGGCAGCAGCAAAAGCGGTTGACTTCTTTGCCTTACTTCCGGCCATGATATTTAGGTCGGATAATTCAATAAGTTCTTTTATGTTTTGAATTAACTCCCTGCCGATATTTAAGTGATTAACCAGGTCATAAAGCAAATCTGTGCGTTTTTCTTTTTGGAAAAGTTTTAAATAAATATACCCTATTGATAAATGCATTTTTGCTCTATCGTTATCCGTGATTAATGAATATACAGCCTGCCGGACCCTTTCATGAGTAAAGCTAAAACGAATAGGCACATCTTTATACATTTCAGCGCTTAAACTGCCTATCAGCCTGTAATTATTATCGAGCGGGATAATAATTTCTTTGTTGATTGCTGTCCATAAATCCTTGTTAAGTAAAGATTCGGGATCATTTTTGACCAATAAAAGGGTCCTGAAATCAAACTGATTGCCGATACATGCCGCCAGCTTAAGAGTATTAACAGTTCTTTCGGAAAGTGATTCTAAGCCTTTTATGATCAAATCGATCAAATTATCACTGATTTCAGCGTTTCTAACCTTCTCAAGATCAAAACTCCATTGTCCTTTTTCCGGAATAAATGTGAACGCTTTTTGAAGGTATAGTGATTTCAGCATCTTAATAGTGAAAAACGGATTTCCGTTGGTTTTTTTAATTATAAGTTCAGTCAAGGGTTTTGTTGCGTCCGGCGGAGAATGAAGTGTCTCCGATACCAAATCGTTTACTGCGGTAAAGTCCAGCGGCTTTAGAAATAATTCGGTGCATGAATTCAGTTCTCTTAATTTTTCAAATAACTGGGAAATTCTATATCCGGCCTGTAGTTCATTATCCCTGTATGCACATACAAACAGCGCATACTGCAGCGTATCCATGCTGAATATGTAATAAATAAGGTTAATAGTGGCAGCATCACACCATTGAAGGTCATCAAGAAAAATAATCAAAGGATGTTCTTTCTGAGCAAAAACCTTGATAAATTCCAAAAAAACCATCTGAATCCGGTTTTGAGATTCAACAGGATTAAGTTCGGTTGCATGGGGCTGTAAACCGATAATTTGCTCCAAATCGGGAATGATATCCGTTATGAGCTGCCCGTTTTCACCCAAGGCATCCATCAGACGTTGTTTCCAGGTGTCTAAACTTGATTGCGGTTCCGTTAACAATTGTCTGACCAATTCCTGAAATGCTTGTCTTAAGCCATAGTATGGCGTATTGCACTTACGTTGTTCACATTTTCCGTAAATGAAACGTCCTTTCCTGAAGGTTATCGGCTTGCGTATCTCATTTATCAGTGATGATTTTCCAATGCCGGGATAGCCTCCCACCAAGACAAGTTCACAATTTCCCTTCGACGCGTCTTCAAATTTTTTAACCAGTATTTCAATTTCTTCTTCGCGCCCGAATAATTTGTACGGGCTCTCAAACCTTTCTATAATATCGTCTTTCCCAGGTACAAAATTGCTGATTTCAGTTCCTGACTTTAAAGATTGATAACAATGTTCCAGATCCTTTTTTATGCCGGACGCCGATTGATATCTTTCTTCGGCTGATTTCGAGATAAGTTTCATTACTATATCCGAAAGACACTTCGGTATTTCCGGGCTAACCAAATATAAAGGAGCCGGTGTTTTAGCAATATGGTAGTATACCATCTCCGATTCGTCTTCACCTGCAAAAGGCAGCTTTCCTGAGAATAACTCGTATAGTGTAATGCCGAGGGAATAAAAGTCGGTCCTATAATCAACAGGTTTGTTAATTCTCCCCGTTTGTTCCGGAGACATATACTCCAATGTCCCGTCCGGATTCATTGTATTGGTATACTGAAAATCTTCACTGGCCAGTTCAGTGGATATGCCAAAGTCAATAATTTTAACCTGGTTTGTTTTACGGTTCCAAATAAAATTGGAAGGATTCACATCCTTGTGTATAATATTCTGTTTATGAACCTGGAGCAAAGAATCGGTCATTTGAATTGATAATAACATTTTTTCGGTTATACTTAGTTTAGTCGATTTCATCGCGTCAGCGATTGATTCACCGCCGATATCTTCCATAATTATTGCTAAACTGTTTCCATATTTAACAATGTCATATGGTTTTATAATGCCTTCGCCTGATAACTTATTCATTATTTTATATTCATATGTAAAATCTGACAGCTCTTTGCTTGTCGGGTATTCCTTGCTTAAGTACTTGATTACAACCGGGCAATTATCGGAAAGTCGGGTTCCCCGAAAGACTATTGTTCTATTACTTTTATGGATTTCATTGTTTATTTGGTAACCGGCTAAACTAATCATTTATATACTCATCTCCGGAAACAGAGATTGGCAATATAAAACCAGCAATCACTATTCTATATAAATATTACCTTTTATAATCTTTAAAATAACAAAAACACAAGTTTTTACCGTGCAGTTTGTAAATTTATTATGGTTAACAGGACGATGGGACAATTAACAAGACAAGGGAACAATCAGCCTGCTGTCCCCTTGATGTTCTACGTTCAAAAAAAGATATTTCTTTAAGAATTGGTATATTATTTATGTAAACAGCTATATTTTCTGGCATCCTTCACAATAATAGATGCTTCCGCCCATATATGCTTCTTTTTTAATCTTGCTCCTGCATATTTCACAGTCCTTGCCGACAGTATTTTTACTAAGCTTGGTCTTATATCCTCCGAAGCATCCGTATAAATCCCTCTCAGTATCCCTGCCGCCTTCAAAAGTCATTTGCGCAAGCGTGGATTTTATGGAATTATACAGGTTTTCAATATCAGTGTCCGTAAATGTATTTACTTTCCTTTTAGGATGAATCCGGGCATTATAGAGTATGTCCTGCAAAACACCGTTTCCAAGACCGGGTATTCTTTGCTCCGTGGCAAGCAGCGCTTTTGTGCTTATCTTCTCATTCCCCGGTGCGGAAATAATGCTATCAAAGTATGTCCTGTCAAATTCATTTGACAGTGGAGAAGGTTTTTCCTTTGCCAGAAAATAATATTGGTTTTCAAAATCGCCTTCTTTAAAGCACCATAAACCTCCGTACATTTGGACAGAGGCAGTAAGCGCCGAAAAATCCTCAAACTCGATAAGAAGCTGGTGTTTTTGGGGCTTTTTTTCATCTTCCCTGTGAAATCTTATCCCTACACCTTCACCGAACAATATGATTGTATCGTCCGCCTTTATCTGAACCATGCTGCCGAAGCCTTCGGCCATGCCGATCGTTTTACCGGCCAGCAAATCATGATACTTTTGAGGATCGCCGTGATACCACGCAAATTTGTGAGGGCTGTGCGAGGCAATTACGTTCATTATTCTTTTCCCGTAAATACTTTCATTTAGCTGTTTGGAGATGGTTACTGCTTCCGGCAATTCGATCATAATAGTCACCTCTTGCGTAATCCCGTATTTTTAAATACACAATATACTTCACGATATTAAAATAAACCTAGTTATGCGATTTTTTTCAGATTGATATTATTAATTCAACTATTAAAGGGCATGGTTTCCCACGCCCTTACTATTTCTTCCACCTTTTCAGGTTCGGAAAGATCTCCAGCATTGCTTTTCTCGCGGTTTCCTCACCTGGCCAGGGGTTTCCTTTTGATACAAAAGGAACGCAAGTCTCAATCATTTGTTCCATTGTTTCATCCGATGTAAATGAGCCGTCCTTAAAGCAGTAATTGCAGTAGTCCTCATTTTTGCTTCCGTCCGCGTTTGTTCCGTATAAATCCGGGCTTTCCAATGGCATTGCACAGCTTTGGCAAATCTTCATTTCCATGTTTTCCATTTTTATCGACTCCTTTGCTATTAATTTTTCACAATGCCATTCTATCCCTTCATAGTGACAACAGCATGTCATATTAAAAAATATTTAAAATAAAGTCATTTGCTCCGATTTTAGGGTTTCGTATGTATGAAGGTATCTGAATATTTCTTCATTGTTATGTATTATACCGTACTTTTCACATGTGTTGTGGAAAATTTCCATAAGTTTTTGGTCATTGTCGCTTTTCAGTTCATATCTGAAACCGTATTTTCTTTGATATATTTGTTTTAGGCCCGGAAAATGCCTGTCAAGATTCTTATAAAAGTATTCCCGGTTTCCATCCCTTAATGTTAATCCCATTCCGAAACATATAATTCCTGACACTTCGGCATCAATACAATAATCAAGTATGCCTCGTAAATTTTCCTCGGTATCGTTTATATACGGCAAAACCGGATCGAGCCATACAACGGTGGGAATACCATTGTCCTTCATTATTTTCAAAACTTCGTAACGCTCTTTTGTTGTGCATACCGCAGGTTCAATTACTTTGCACAAATTCTCGTCATAAGTTGTTAAAGTCATCTGAACAACACATTTAGAGTTATTATTTATGCTTTTTAGCAAATCCAGATCCCTTAATATTCTGTCGGATTTCGTCAGGATGCTTAACCCGAATCCATATCTGTTGATAATTCCAAGGCATTTCCGTGTAAGTTTCAGCTCTGTTTCCATGTGTAAGTACGGATCGCACATCGAACCGGTTCCAATCATGCATTTTTTGCGTTTTTTCCTGAGAGCGTTTTCCAGAAGCTCCGGGGCATTTATCTTTACCTCTACATCCTCGAAATCATGTTCCATATGGTGGCACTTACTCCTGCTGTCGCAGTAAATGCAGCCATGAGTGCATCCGCGATATATGTTCATATTGTTATTGGCCGATAAAATTGACTTTGCTTCTTTGTAGTGCATACGGGCTTTCCTCACATTTTTTCATAGAATTTCAAAAGCTTTATTGCCCTTTCGGCGATAATATTCCTAATATGCTGGGGCTCCAAAACTTCCACATAACTGCCGAATGACAAAAGATACCCATAAACCCATTCATCCTCAGGAAATTGAACTTCAACGGTAAAGGTTCCATCGTCGTTTTTTACAATCATCTCATCGTCAAAGTCGTCATAAAGCCGGTATAAAGCCTGGGGATAGAACTTCAGTTTCAGGCGTGTCAAAGGACGGATGTTTTCTGTTTCATCGCTCGTGTTTTTTTCTGTATAATCCCTGCGCTTGAAAACTTCATTTGTTGCCTTAACATTCTTCATTCTTGATATCCTGAAAACCCTGAAATCATTTTTCGTGATGCAGTATCCCCACAAATACCAGGCTTGTCCTTTAAAGACAAGTCTCATCGGTTCTATCTTTCTTGATGATTTTTCACCCGCGGAGTTGATGTATTCAAAAGAAATTCTTTTCCTTTCCAGAATTGCCTTTTTGATTTCTATAAACTTGTTGTTTTCATTAGGGGTGCTGTCCCACGGAGAAAAGTCGATATGCACCCAGTCTGTTTCGGCATGTTTGAACACAGCTCCGATTTTTTCAAGTATTGCATCGATTTCAGGATATTTTGCAGCTTTCAGCGTCTTTAATGCCAGCAGAATGCTTTCAATTTCATTTTCTGAAATCAATGTTTTGTTAAGAGAATAGTTTTCGAGGAGAGAAATGCCGCCGCCATTTCCCTTATTTGTAAAGACCGGCACGCCTGCCGAGGATAAAACATCAATATCCCGGTAGATAGTTCTCGTTGAAACTCCGAACCTTCCGGCCAGTTCTTTCGCCGTAATAGTTTCCCTGTTTAATAAAAGAATTGCTATTCCAAGCAGCCTGTTTATTTTCAATATCCTCACCAATATAATTATATCTCATTAATATGACAGCAGATAGTCATATTTGATCTTTTTATCTTCCATAATCCGAGTTCCCAATGTTGATTTATTAGATCATTTTACAGACCTTTCTGATAAAGTGATCTTTTCCTGTAAAATCAGTGCTTTCGCATATAGGACCGATAGCCTTTTCCGTTTCATCGGATTTCATATTGAAAGACTTAAAGAGAAGTGAGCAAATACAATTTTGCCAAACAGTGATTGTAAAAGAATAACCAATTGCCAAAATAAAGAGGGGATACACCGCTAACATATAAAGTCATTGACAATTTAAATGGAATATATAATACTAACTAAAGAAAACGCTTTAAAAAACAAATAAGGTGAACGCTTGAAGCATTATTATCGGCTGGTAACGGAACCCGATATTTTTGCCGGAAATGAAGGTGAAAAAGTGTTATCAATTGCAGTAATCGGTTGCGGAAGAGTATTTTCAACGCATGCGGATGCGATAAAAAAGTCCTCCTATGCGAAATTAAAGGCCGTAGTGGATATTGACGAAACAAGGGCTGATGAAATGGCCGAAAAATATAACTGCGAAAAATACACGGACTATCGTGATGTTTTAAAAAGAAAGGATATTGACGTAGTTCATATATGTACTCCTCATCATTTGCACTTCCAGATGTCTGTAGACGCAATGAACAGCGGGAAACATGTTCTGCTCGAAAAACCGGTGGCTATCAGTGTTAATGATGCGCAGAAAATAATAGAAACAGCAAAAGTAACGGGAAGAAGCCTCGGGGTTTGCTTCCAGAACCGATATAATCCGACGTCGGTTTGGATTAAACAATTTCTTGATTCCGGCCGGGCCGGAAGAATAATTGGCTGCAGAGCGTTTTTAACATGGTCAAGGGACAAGGATTATTATAACAGCGCGCAGTGGAGAGGAACCTGGAGTATGGAAGGCGGGGGCATCCTTATTAACCAGGCACTTCACAGTATTGATTTGATACAATGGTTTATTGGTGAAACAGACTGGCTGAAAGCATCTATAGATACCCGGCTGTTAAAAGGTGTAATTGAAGTGGAAGATACTGCCGAGATGACAATCGGTTTTAAAAATGGTGTGAAATGCCTTTTTTATGCGTCTGTATGTTATACAATGAATTCCCCTCTTTTTTTGGAGTTGCACTGCGAGAATGCGGTAATAACGCTGCATGACGATATTCTTGTTACATATTCGGACGGGAAGGAGGAATTTATCCGAAATCCTGACAAAACCTCAGGAGGCGTGACATATTGGGGACTAAGCCATGAAAAACTTATAGAAGACTATTACAGTTGCCTTATTGCCGGAAAGAGTTTTCGAATTGACGGTGAACAGGCAATCAAATCTCTTAAAATAGTAAAAGCGGCATATGAATCAAGCCGCACCGGTAAGCCAATCAGATTTTAACATGGATTATAATGGTACATAGAAAAAGGATTTTTTAAGGACGTATAATAACTATATGCCGGCGGTCATAATACATGAAAGAAACTTCTGTTTGTACAGGCGCGTGTAAAGTGCTATAATTCATTTATGGCCTATGATTTATAGAACAACTACTGGAGTTGACAGGTAGTTTTGTCTCTATTTATGAAAAATGATTTAAGCCATGAAATCTTAAATGGGGGTGATTGAAGACTACCGGAACGGAAAGCCCGGCGCACCGAAAATATGAGCTATTTTAATTCAACGCAAAAAAACATGAGTTTTGAAGATGTTTTGGAAAATATTGAGCGGTTTATTAAGGCAAGTCCTGACAACAGGTACAGGCTTGCGGTAGGAACCGACTCCCAGGTTAAAGGAAGATATACGTGTTTTGCTACCGGAATCCACATACACAGGATTGGACAGGGAGCATGGTGTTGCGTTAACAAAAGGATCGAACGTAAAAGGTACACCAGCCTGAAAGAGAAAATATCAATGGAAACCCTTATAACATATGATGTTGTTTTCAGGCTGAATGAACACTTAATATATACGCTGTGCGAATTAACCGAAAATTTCAAGAACTTCGAGTTTAGGCTTGAAGCTCATATAGATATCGGAACAAAAGGCGAGACACGCAAACTCATACGGGAGATGGTCGGGTATTTTGAAGGCATAGGAATAGACGCGAAAATCAAACCGGATTCTTTTGTGGCGTCAAGCTATGCCAACAGGTTTAGCAAAGCTATAAAGAAACAAAGGCACATAGCGGTCTGATAAAACCTTTATACCATTTGCATATACTAAAGAAGGCATATCGTCGATTGATTGTTTCAATTATTTGCTTCCATTGTATATCTGAAGCAGGAAGATTATAATATAAAGTGAAAATTATATAGATACAGATAAAGAAGTGTTACAGCGCGGACAAGGCGACAACCTCGCGTTCAATAATAGCCATGAGGCGAATGGAGAAATGTTCAATAAAAAAATACTTGTTATAGAAGATACCGAATTTATGCAGCGCCTGATATGCGATATTCTTAAAAAAGAAGGGTATGAGGTTTATTCGGCGTATTCAGGAGAAGATGGGCTTGATATGGTAACGGCGGTAAAGCCTGACTTGATAATACTTGACATAGTGATGCCAGGTTTAAGCGGATTTGATGTATGCAGGATACTGCGCGCCGACGAAAGTAATAACCTTGTACCCATTATAATGCTTACGGCGCAGGACAGCGAAGACGACAAACTTATAGGCCTGGAAATGGGAGCAGACGATTATATTGTAAAGCCGTTTAACAACCGCGAGCTTGTCAGCCGTGTAAAAAACACACTAATAAGAATCGAGAGAAACCGGCTTGCGAATCCGTTAACCGGTTTAAGCGGCAATATTGAGATTCAAACTGAGATAAATCACAGGCTCGCAAACAACAGGCAGGTTGCCTTTATTTACTGCGATATCGATAATTTTAAATCTTTTAATGACGTTTACGGGTTCGCGAGAGGTGATTCGGCAATCAAGCTGACCGCCGATATTATTCGCGACGCAGTGCAGATGGCTGGAAACCGGGATGACTTCATAGGCCATATCGGAGGGGACGATTTTGTTATCATTACATCGTGGGATAAATATGAAACAATATGCAAGCTAATTATAGAAGATTTTGACGAAAAAATTATTCATTTGTATAATGAAACAGATAGGAAAAATAAGTACATAGCAACAAAGAATCGATTAGGACAGGTAAAAAAGATACCGATAATAACTATTTCTCTGGCCGTTGTCACGAATGAGAACAGAAAATATGATAATTACCTTCAAATCGCTGAAGTTGCCGCAGAAGTAAAGAAATATGTTAAGGAAATGAAGGGAAGCTATTATTTGAAAGATAGGAGAAACGGATAGATGGATAACAAAGTTGGCTCGCAAATTAAAAGAGCGCTAAGGGTAACCGGTGATTATTTCGTTTCATTAATCATATTTGCAGTTTTTTCATCAATAGTATTCGGAATTGCAAAGGAAAATATTGAAAAAGGGATTTATGTATTTTCAATCATTATTTTTCTTATTATGTTTTTAATGATATATACGAATATGAGCGATATTGCTTTCAGGGAAAAACGCCCCCAGTACAAATTAAATCCTTCGCCGTATAAAGGTTTTTTGTATGGCATTATAGGGACTATCCCTATTTTTCTTATTCAGCTTTTGTATTATCTGGCGGATGTGGTTCTGTATATTCCCAAAGAGTTTTTCACGATAAAAAGGCGTATTCTTCAGGCATTTACCGGCCCGCTTTACTGGCTGGCAAAAATAATATCGTATAATACGTGGGCATATCATGTTGTTCTTTTAGTTATTCCTGTCATAGCAGGATTGGGCTATCTTGCCGGCCACTACGAATTCTATATAATGAAAAAACTTAAAATATTCAATAAAATCAAGAGAAAAAATGAGGGAAAACGGAAAAAATAAAATAAAATTCTTAAGCCGCAATAAATTAATTAGTATATTGCCAACCCTTCCTTGAATATGTTAGTACAAATGAAACAAAGGACGGGGTGTGCAATGATTCTGCTGGTAAAAAAAAGCAACCTGACTCTCATTATACTGATATTTTTGCTTTCCATAGCGGTGTATAGTTTAAACCTGGGTGAAGAAGCGGAAGCAACTCCGGCTTCTTCAATAGCAAGCCTGGGCACGGTGGTTGTAGATGCCGGTCACGGCGGAGAAGACCCGGGGAAAGTCAGCGCTTATTCGGGAGTGAAAGAAAAAGATCTTAGCCTGGCTATAGCGAAACTATTGGCTAAACAACTTGAGGCGGCCGGGTATAAGGTTATTATGACGCGCGAAGAAGATAAACTCGTTTACAGGGAAGGTACAACCGAGATTTTTGACAAAAGGAAGCAGGATCTTACAAGAAGGAAAGAAATAATGGATAACAGCGGCGCGGATATAGTAGTAAGCATTCACTTAAACGATTTCGGCCAAAGCCAGTATTACGGGGCCCAAGTATTTTATCCGCCGAATTCGGAACAAAGCAAAATTCTTGCAGTTAATGTACAAAGTGCGCTACGGGAAGGGGTTGATCCATCCAACAAACGCGAGGCCCTGTTAAAAAGCGAGCCGATTGTAATACTTAGGGATTTAAAAACACCGACAATAATTGTTGAATGCGGTTTTTTGTCAAACAAAAAGGAAGAACAGAATTTAAGAAATGAGAATTATCAAATAAAAATAGCAAAAGCTATTAAGACTGGGATTGATAATTATTTTTCCGGCTTAACCAAAAAAAGCGAAGAAAGTACCGCGGAATAATGTTTTGTAAAGAAATTTTAATATTTGCACGATAATTCTAATTGAAGATACTTAGATATAACGGACTGCAAAAGATAAAACAGGAGTGTTGGGAAATGCATTTGTATACATATGTTTCAATTTTAGCAGTACTGACTACCACTGTTATTCTGTACATAATTTTCCGGCAGAATAATTTGAAGGATAGCCGGTATCATATCGGCCTGTTTGTTAGCGCAGTAATAGCCCTTATTGCAAGCTTATTTTTACCGAATATCGTTTCGGTTATAACTGTTGACTGGGCATTGCAATTTGTTTTGGCGTTCTTTATTGCGCTTCTTGCATACATAACATTAATATTCCTTGTTATGATGCTTGTGGCGGCTGTACTTCCAAAAGAGAAATCGGACAAGTTGTTTGAAAAATGGGAGAAATGGAAGTCTGCAAGAAAAGAGAGAAAAACAGAGAAGCAAAAGGAACCCGATGAAAACGCTGAACCCGTGCCTCAGGCTGCGGATGATTTAAAACAGCAGGAGCCGGTTTTGAAGAATATATTCATAAGAAAATTTTCTTTGAAAAAAGATGAGGCAAACGGAGCTGAAGAGGATAAAATACATGAAGTGCCGACTGCAGAGACGGAATACTCAGAGGATGAAATACGGGAAACGCCGGTTATAGAGACGGAATACGCAGAGGATGAAATTCAGGGAGTGCCGGCTGTAGAAGCGCAACATGAAGAGGATAATTTGCAGGGAATGCCGGTTGAAGAAGCAGAACCGGAGATTATACCCGAAAGTACCGAACTGCCGGAAAGCGGGCAGGAAGTTTTTATTGATACTGTGGAAGGGGAAACCATCGCAGGTGAAGAACACGATATTCAATCTGATGATTCCTACGAAACAAGCGCGGAACGTGAAGTTGAAACGCTTATTTATGAAGAACCGCAGGCAGAGGAAATGCAGGAAGCCGATGAACAAAAACTCCCGGATGACACAGATAATTCCGAACTATACGAAACTTCCCAGGGTATTTTAGTAGAAAAAGGAGAAAACACTGAAAAAAATGTTGACACATTAGATATTATTGATAAAATGGGATTAGACACAGTAACAGACTCCGATGAACTGTCACCCGTCCAATTAAGCATGGAAGAATTGCTTGATCGGGCATTTCTGTTGAAGCAGGAAGGAAGAGAACTGGAAGCTGCATCGTTGTATATAAATGCTCTTGATATGAAACCCGATACCGAAGTTGCATTCTGGATTGTTTTGGATATATGCGTTATTTATAAAAATTTTGGACGAACAGAGCTGGCTACGGACATACTCCAGGCCTATGTGAATGAATATGATAATTTATTGAGCAATGAGGTGAAAGAACAAATTATGCAAAGCCTGTATTTCTAAATAAGCTTTGCACCAGGGTGTGATAGCAGGCCGGAAAACCATAAGGGGGTTACTGGGAATGAAAAAGTCGCAACAGATTATAGGGTTGCCGATAATCAGCATATCTGATGGCAATGAGGTTGGAAAAGTAAAAAATATAATTATTAATTCCGAGAAGGGTACAATAGACTATTTTGTTGTAGACAGCGGAATTCAGGCTCTTAGTACGAGGGTAATTCCAACAACGAATGTTCTGGGCATTGGGGAGTATGCGATGACTATTTTAAACCCTGAAGCTATAAGTGATATAAGCAAAATCCCCGCAGCAATAGATCTTTTACAAAAAAATATAACTGTGAAAGAAACGAAGGTTTTAACTAAAAAGGGCAGTCTTATAGGAGAAACAGGGGATATATTCATTGATGTCGACAACGGGTGCCTTATTGTCGGAATTGAATATATCGCGGATATAACACAGAAAAAAGTGCGCATAATACCCAGATCCTCTGTTATAACATACGGGAAATCACTGCTTGTTGTTGAAGATGATGTCCATGACAAACTCTGTGACGATCCTTCCTCATTAGCGGAGAGAATCGGTCTTGATTTCTCCGCCTCCACAGCGGACGTTGCCGGTTATACGGAAGGTTCGCAGACAGGGTTAGAGGAAGAATATATATCAAACGACTTTTGGCAGGAACCTCAAAAGCAGGTGACAGAAGAATCAGCATACACTATTTCCGGCGGCGCACAGCAGGAAGCTGAAAAAACGGAAACCAGAAGCAGTGCCGCGGAATTATTTGAAGAGAGGCAGCGTCAATATCTGAGAGGGAGAAAAGCCACAAGGTTAATTACGGACAACATTGGCAACACGATAATTAACGCGGGTGAAACAATCACCGACGAAATAATAGACAGGGCGAAGCAAAGCGGGAAACTTGTCGAACTGGTAATGAACAATGAAGCATAGTTTAAATCTAAAATAACGGGGATGCTCAACAAGCTCCCGTTTGTTTGCGTCAGACCGGGCCGGGAGAATAATCCTGGCCTTATCTGTTATACGGTTTAATATGGAGTTGGTGTTGGTGTTAAAGTCTAAAAACTTTAGATTCTGGTTTTGTATTTTCGCGATACAAATCTTTACTGCATGTTTGGTTCCGACGGCAGTGCTTTTATCGCTCCCTTCAGACGAAATGCAGGTATACCTTGAAGTTACGGGCCTTTCTATCAGCGGTGCCGGTATAACCGAAACAAAGGATATTCTCGACCGGCATTTTCGTGAGATTGTTGAAAAAGGCGAACTGGTTTTTGAATCGGAAGGAAAACAGGTGAAAATTCCATATACCGATTTTGAACTGCAAATTGACGCGCGGAGTATATTAGAGAAAATTGAAAAAGGCAGATACAAAAACCGCTATTTTCAGTTGATTGGGAAAACAACCGGGTACGAGGGCGAATTTATTCCCGAAGTATATTACAACGAAGCGAAACTGAAAAGCATTGTTATGAAAATGGAAGACTTTTTCTATCAACAACCGATCAATGCCGCGATTATGTTATCCGACGGAAATATATATGTATCCGAACACCAAAGCGGACTTAAACTGGATACGGCAAAAACGCTGGATTATATAAAAGAGAATATTACAACGGATCCGTTGAAAGAAATTATAATATCAGAAGACACCGCTCCGGATTTATTTAATGTGACAGAACCTAAATACACAACGGATGAACTTGCCGGGTTTACGCAAATATATGCTGAAGAGCGGGGAGAACTTCCAGCAGGAACAGCGGAGAATTATAAAAATGTGATTGCTCTAACGGACTGTTATATAATTGGCTCCGGCCGGACAACGTCATTTAAAGAGAATATGCCCTTATTTTCTGAGTTGAAAGGTTTGGATACAATCCTTGCATCGGCGCTGTATAAAGCAATACTTCCTTTTGAAGACATTAAAGTTGTCTGGAGGAAGCCGTCAAATCAGCCTATTTCCGGGATTGAAGCCGGTTTTGAAGTAAATCTTGAAGATGATGGCGATCTGAAATTTTTAAATGACTCGGCCAATGAAATCGCGATAATATTCCAGACAAATGACAATAATGAATGGATTATTGCAATCGCAGGTAAGCCGGGCCTCAATGCGGGAGAAATAATAACCGAAAAGACAAAAATAGCCCCGCCGGTAATATATTCACAGGATAATACCCTGCCTGAGAAAGAGCAAAGGGTGGTTGAACCGGGTAAGGACGGTTTATCCGTAAAGGTTTACAGGGTTTTAAACGGTGAGTCCGTGATGTTGTATGAGGATGTTTACCCTCCTGTCGAAAGGGTTATTGCAATAGGTTCCGGCGTAAAGAAAGTCGACATAATCAAATAGGAGAACGGAATCGATCCTGTTTACCATTTTTGCCGGACCCCCTCATCTGCTATTTTGCAAAATTATGTTTCCCTATAGTCAGTATAATTGGTCTTGTCCATATCCACTTACTTGTTGAGGTGGCAGGGTTATAATAATATATACAGCCGTATGTCGGATCCCAGCCGTTCAGGGCGTCCCGCGCCGCTTTATAGGAAATATTGTTCGGAACAAGATTAATTTGGCCGTCGGTGACGACGTCAAACGCTCCCGGCTGATATATAACACCGGCGATTGTGTTTGGGAACCTGCTGTCCTTAACACGGTTCAGTACAACGGCGGCTACCGCAACTTGACCGGTATATGGTTCCCCTCTTGCTTCGCCGTGTACAAGGCGTGCAAGCAGGTCTAAATCGCCGCCCCAGCCACTGGCTTGCGTACCGGTTGGTAGACCAAGCGCGGACAAAGTTTCCGGGCCGACGATCCCATCAACCTTTAAACCGTTTTTATACTGGAATTCTCTTACCGCTTTATAGGTTTGATATCCAAAAATACCATCAATTTTTCCCTTATAATATCCCCATTGGCTGAGCTTTTTCTGAATATTTATAACTTCTGTTCCCCTTGAACCGTAATAGGAAAGCACTGCCTGGCCGTATCCGAAAAAATCGCGGAATCCATCGGTAAATACCGGATATACGAAACAAAAAGCCAAAACAAGCGCGGCAAATACTCGGATTAATTTTTTCTTTCGCATAATTTCCCCCATTTCTTATAGTTTTCAGCTTCCAATCTGCCGTGAAAGCTATCATACCTGAAACAGAGCTTGCCAAAAGATAAAAATACATATATATAAGCTCTACCTAAATTTTGTACATTTTATAATAATACTATTCCGGCTTTTTGATGAAATGAATGGAAGAAGAGCGGAAATATGGCTATTCAACCATTATCCGCCCATATCATATTTGTCTGCAGGTTTTTATTTATCGGTGCCGTGTGTTCATAAAAACGGGAAAAGATGCTTGTCAAATCCTGAAAGGAAAATAAAAACAAGCAAAACCAGGAGAAAATTATCACAGTCATCGTCTGTCGCAAGCAGTATTATAAGGCCGATTAGTATAATATCATCAATCTGTATTTTGCGAAGAAACTCTTTCAGATCCGAAAATCCCGCCGAAGGGCGCAATGAAGGTGGTTTATGTTTTATGTTTGCATCCTTGTCGGTTGGAAGCGGTATGCGGGAGAGTTCATTTTTGACGCCTGGCATTACAATAACCTCCCATTTTTATTTGTTACTGCTTTTATAATATCAGCCACCCTTAAAATATTAATACAGGTTTCACAGCGCTCTTTTCTTGCCTGATTCAAAAACGGGTGAACCGAGCGCAGCAGATTTATTCTCGAATCCTGTATATTGCTGGCTTGGCTTAGTAAGTTCTGTATCTTGTTAATCCAGTCGGATTCCTGCGACTGAATAGGGTTGTCTTTCTGGCTATCGAAAAATGCTCTTTCAGCAGCGTGTTGATCAGATTGTACGGGCACGGCATCACTTGAGCTGTTGAATGAACCAATCAACCGGCGAATCCCGTCCTGGGCTTCCCGGCTGTTAAGCATATCGGAAATCTGCCGCATTCTATCATCCATACCCTGGCTCATTGGACAAAAACCTCCTTTTGGCCTTCTTGTTTCCTCGTTTTATTATTATGCGTCAATACAGCAAGTTACGAATTTTTTTTATAACTAAATCCCCGTCCCGGCCCAAAACCTGGCGTATTTTTTGTATGTCGGATTCAGAAACCCGATCTTTTAACTCGGCTACGTTTATTCCAAGCTCACGAAGGCGGTTTTTATCATACTCGTTAAGTTTTACAAACACCTCGTTAATATCAATGTTCTGAAGCCTTCTTTTAAGTTCGGCGGGAGTTTCCCGATGGAGTATTTCCAGGCCCTTTTCAATCTTTTTTTTGGTTATCTGGCCTTGCAAATAGTTCGAAAAATCAGTCATGAAATCACCTCTGCAGAATGTTACAGTCACATTTTATGCGAAAGATGCTTTCAATGTGACAGGATAAAAATAAAACACGTTTACACTATGTTGGAATAAATGCTATAATACGCGTAATAAATAAAGCCGCAGCGCTTACAGACCGGGTTTATTTTCTTTCGCTTTGCTTCAGCAGTTTACTGTGCTGCTTAATGTGGTATATTGATATTGCGATATGCTGCATTAATTTTTCAGTTGTAAAAAGTCCGCAGGGCATGATTAAAAGAGGTGTTACTAATGAACGATGTAATAATTATCGGAAAAGGTCCCGCCGGAATTTCCGCGGCATTGTATACAATAAGGGCTAATTTAAAAACCCTGGTTATTGGCTTGAATGACAGTACTCTTTATAAAGCGGGTGAGATTGAAAATTACTACGGATTTCCGCAGCCCATCTCCGGAAAACAGCTCCTGGAAAATGGCGAAAAACAGGCTTTACGATTGGGAGCGGAGATATTAGAAGAAGAAGTCATAGGAATAGAAAAAGAAGATGTTTTTGTTGTAAAGACGGTAAAAGGGAATTACCGCGCGTTATCGGTTCTTATAGCTACCGGACAGAAAACAGCGGATGTAAAAATAAAAAACATAAATAAATTCGAGGGCAAGGGAATAAGTTATTGCACAACATGCGACGGGTTTTTTTTCCGCGGCAGGAAAGTTGGTGTGCTAGGTTATAAAGATTTTGCGCTGCACGAAGCAAGGGAGCTAATTCCTATTACAAATGATATAACCATATTTACAAATGGCCAAACTACCGAATTTTCAGCGGATTCTTCCGAACTTGCGGGTAAGTTTGAATTTAACGAGAAACCGATAAGCGCTTTTGAAGGCGGCGACTATTTAGAGAAAGTGGTATTCCAGGACAGTTCCGAATATCCGATTGATGGCATTTTCATTGCTTATGGAAGTGCGTCAACGATAAATTTCGCGCTAAAGATGGGAATACTAACAAAAAACCGTGCAATTGTCGTTAACGAAAACCAGGAAACCAATATAGAAGGTCTTTTTGCCGCGGGCGACTGTACCGGTGTATTTAAACAGATTTCGGTGGCAGTAGGTCAGGGTGCTGTAGCGGGAAGACGAATAACAGAATACGTGCGGGATAAAAAAAGAAACATGTAGATTATTTTCTTAATCGGATTCAAGATAATAAGAAAAGTTTAGGTTATGGCTTTCACAGTATTTCATCAGCGCAAGAAGCATTTTCTTGCCGCCTCCCACGCCTGTATTCAGGAAACGATAAAGGTGGGCGGGATCAACCCCCAGTTCCCTCCCGAATAGGTTGTAATTGCCGTGGCAGCGTTTTTTCATAAGCTCAAACATTTTCTTATTGTTTATTCTTCTCTTCATAGAACTTACCCATCAGAGAATAATTACCATAACTAACTAAATCTATAATAGCCGATATAACCGTTTTTGTAAAGGAAGTGAACTGTTTGCACTCTATTTCCGCGGGTCCTGGTCCGGGTGTTTCGTTTCCTAGGTCGACAAAGCACATACCGGCAACACGCTCCAGATCCTGTTTTATTTTCACATAGAGGTCTCCATATCCCGGGTCGCTCATTAACCCGCTCCGCATTTTCCTGTAGGTAGCAGGGCTTCGGAGCATGTCGCCCGTCGTCACCGAAAGCACCCGAACCAGGGCCGCGTACCCACCGGAACGCGGCATCAATGCCTCGACCCGTTAACCACCCACTGGTTTTCGGCATGGATTCGCAGGCTGCTTTATCGCGGGTCCTGGTCCGGGTGTTTCTTGTTGTTTTGTTGATAATACAATAGTATATTTGTCCTGTATCAGGCATAGGTATAGTTAGACAGATCTGAGAGGGGTTTTTTGCTATGAAAAAAACTGTTATTGCGGCCATTTGCATTGTATTGGCATTCGTTGTAAACGGCTGCCTCAAAACAAGGGATAAAGCGATAAATCAAATCGAGGAAGAGGAGCTGAGGCCGGTAAGCAGCATTCTTTTAACGGAAGAGGATGCAAGAAAGCTTAACGAAAAGCTGCAGGTACACCTTTATTTTTCAAATGAAGACGGTACGAGGCTTGTAAGAGAAATACGTTATGTTGATATGAACGAAGCAAAACAGGGAACCGAGCAACTGGCGTCGCTGCTTGTCAAAGAATTGGTTAAGGGCTCGTCCAATACGACACTAAAGCCGACAATACCCGAAGGCGCTGCTTTGAGATCGCCCGTGAAGGTGGAAAACCGCACGGCAATTGTCGATATGACTGAAGAATTCGTTGACAATCATCCCGGAGGGAAAGAAGCGGAAGAAATGACGATATTTTCAATTGTAAATACCTTAACGGAGTTGAAAGATATTGAAAAGGTAAAATTCCAAATAAACGGAAAAACACAGAATGAATTTAAAGGGGGTTTCCGTTTTGACAACGAATTCCCAAGGAATGAAGCTCTGATTGATCGCAGAAAAAGCGAAACTGTAATACCGGAAGACGAATATGAAGAAACCGGAGCCTATGAAAACTATGAGGAAGAAATACTTGAATAAATGGTGGAATTTTGTTTTTGACCGGGAAGCCGTTCTTCGGCTTCCCGGGCGGTTTAGTCGATAGGCCGGCTCTTGTGAACAGGCCTTGTTTCATGTATAATCAAAAAAAGATACAGAAAGCCGTTCTCTTTGGAGGAGAAATAATATGAAAAATAATAAAACCGTAGCTGTGCTTTTTGGGGGGCAATCTTTCGAGCATGAGGTGTCAAGGGTTTCCGCCCAATCGGTCATTGAGAACCTCAATACGGATAAATACGATATAATTCCGATAGGTATAACAAAGGAAGGAAAATGGATTCGATATACAGGCAATTATTCTGATATTGGTTCGGGGAAATGGGAAGCCATTGCTCTTAAAGAGCTAATAAACAAGCCGAAAGCCTCATCTTTTGGTGTTTTACGCAGTTATTCAACAATTCGTGATTTTTTACTGGGGTTTGATAAGAACATAGATGTAGTTTTTCCCGTATTACATGGAAGCAATGGGGAAGACGGAACAATACAAGGTCTTTTTGAGCTTGCAGGCATCCCTTATGTTGGCTGTGGAGTTCTCGCTTCCGCTGTTGGTATGGACAAAGCTGTAAGCAAAATACTTTTTGAAAGCGCCGGGATACCGCAGGCAAAGTATTTATTGGTAATGCGTTCTGAAATAAACAAAAATATCCGGCAAATACAAAAGCGCACGGAAGAAACAATCGGCTATCCCTGTTTCGTAAAGCCCTCAAATTCCGGATCGTCTGTTGGGGTATCGAAGGTTAACGGTCCCGAAGGGCTTTTGAAAGCTCTTTTAAACGCAGCGAAATATGACAGAAGAATACTTATTGAAGAATTCATTAACGGCAGGGAAATTGAATGCGCTGTCCTTGGAAATGATTCCCCTATTGCGTCGACCGTGGGTGAAGTGGTACCATGTAATGAGTTCTATGATTATAAAGCAAAGTATATAGATAATTCTTCCGAGATCATAATTCCGGCGCAATTGGACGATCAAACGGTGCAGATAATAAGGAATTACGCGGTTGAAGCTTTTAAAGCGCTGGATTGCTCCGGTTTGGCAAGGGTTGATTTCTTTGTTGAAAAAATTACCGGCAAGGTGTATATTAATGAGATAAATACAATGCCGGGATTTACCGGTATAAGCATGTATCCGAAGCTTTGGGAAGCCTGCGGGATACCGTACGGCGAATTATTGGACCGGCTTATTGATTTTGCTTTTATGCGGTTTGAAGAAAACCGCAGGTCATATGAAAGGGAATTGTAATGGATAACAGACCAATAGGTGTTTTCGATTCGGGTCTCGGCGGGCTCACGGTTCTGAAAGAGATTAAAAAGAAACTGCCCGGTGAAAGCCTTATATATTTCGGAGACAGCGGAAGAACACCATATGGCACAAAGTCAAAGGAAACGGTGATTAAATACTCGAAGCAGGATATAGCTTTTTTGCTTTCGATGGATGTAAAGCTTATAGTTGTAGCCTGCAATACGGTAAGTTCAGTTGCGCTGCCGGAAATAAAGGATTATATTCAAGTGCCTGTTCTTGAAGTGATAGGTCCGGGTGCGGAAGCTGCAATTAATAAATCAAAGACAGGAAGAATAGGTATTATAGGCACGCCTAATACCATTGCAAGCAGCGTATACAGCAAAGCCATCAGGCAAATAAGCCCGGAAGCAAAAATCTGCGCGAAGCCTTGTCCCCTGTTTGTCCCCCTTGTTGAAGAGGGATGGTGGGACAACGATATCGCAAGGATGATAGCTTTTGAATATCTTAAAGATTTATTAAAGGAAAATATAGATACACTTGTACTTGGATGCACACATTACCCTCTCCTTTCCAATACTATAAGAAAAGTTGTTGGAAAGGAAATTGCTCTCGTGAATTCCGCCGAGGAAGTTGCGGCTGTTTTGGAACAAGTGCTGTTGAACGAAGATTTGTTGACAGATTCCTCTTCTGTTCAATACCGTTACTATACCAGTGACAGCGTTGATAAGTTTAAAGAGCTTGGAAGCCTTATTCTTGGAGAAGAGATATGTAATGTGGAACGCATTGATATCGATAAATACGAGTTTACATTTTATCATGCTTAATATCAGGTGCTCGTGTAGTAAATACAAGATGGAAGAGGATAAACATGCTCAAAAAAAATGTAATGATAATCGTTGACAGCAAGAAAGAACAACCTGATAGAGAAGCAGAGGAAATGAAATTTATGACGGAAGGCATCTACTGCAAGAAAGGCGGCCATTATTTTATAAGCTATGCGGAGAGCCCTGTTACCGGATTGGATGGGACAAACACGATAATCAAAATAGAGCCCGATTCGATAATGCTGATCCGTTCAGGTACCGCAAGCAGTCTGATGTTTTTTAAAAAGGGCTGCAAGCACACTTCAGGATGCGATACGGGGAACGGCATAGTCGAGTTTGGGGTTACCGCACTCAATTTGAATGTCAGTTTGGATGAAAAAGGCGGGCAGTTCCATGTGGAATACGTTCTTGAAGTGAATAACAGGCTGCAAAGCCTTACTACACTGAATGTAAAGGTATATTGAAAACACGGGGGATGTTTTAAATGTACAGTATTTTCGAAAAAATAAGAAACCAGATAGAAACCGTAATAAAAAACGCTGTTTCGGCGGCTGTTGCTAAAGGGAAACTTCCTGATATAGACCTTCCTCCGGTTATGATTGAGAAACCAAGAGAGGAAGCGCATGGCGATTTTTCCACTAATATAGCGATGCAGTTAACGAAGCAGGCCAAAAAAGCACCCAATCAGATTGCTCATGTCATTCTCGAAGAGATCGATTATCGGGACACATATATTGTCCGCGCGGAAAGTGCAGGTCCCGGGTTCATTAACTTTTTTTTGAACAATGACTGGCTGTATGAAAACCTTGCTCTTATAGATCAAAGGAAAGAACATTACGGTGAAGTTGATATAGGCCGCGGTGAAAAAGTCATGGTAGAGTTCGTCAGCGCAAACCCGACAGGACCGCTGCATATGGGAAACGCAAGGGGCGGAGCGTTGGGCGACTGTATTGCCGGTGTACTTGAGAAATCGGGTTATGATGTAACAAGAGAGTTTTATGTTAATGACGCAGGGAATCAGATAGAAAAATTAGGTATTTCACTCGAAGCGAGATACCTTCAGCAGATATACGGGGAAGATAAAGTACCTTTTCCCGAGGACGGATACCACGGTGAAGACATTATTGATCATGTAAAAGAATATATTAAGCAATACGGGGATAAGCTCGTATCGGTGCCGTCCGATGAAAGAAAAAAAGCCCTTATTGATTACGCGCTTCCGGAAAACCTGAAACGGATAAAGGATAGCCTTTCACGGTATGGCATAAATTACGATGTATGGTTCAGTGAAAGTTCGCTTTATGATAATGGAGATATTGACGAAACAATAAATATTTTGAAACAGAGGGGATACATCATTGAGAAAGACGGGGCCGTATGGCTTAACGGAGAGAAGGCCGGCCTGGAAAAGGATGAAGTACTGATCAGGCAGAACGGTTATCCGACGTATATGGCTGCCGATATTGCATATCACAGAAACAAGTTTGTAAAAAGAGGTTTCAGCCGGGTTATAAATCTCTGGGGTGCCGATCATCACGGCCATGTAAAAAGAATGAAAGCTGCGATGGAAGCAATCGGAGTGCCCTCCGAGAAACTGCAGATTGTGATATTCCAGTTGGTAAGGCTGTACCGCGGCGGAGAAATTGAAAGAATGTCAAAAAGAACCGGGCGGGCGGTATCACTTGATGACCTTCTCGATGAAGTTGGGGTAGACGCGGCAAGGTTTTTCTTTAATATGAAAACTGCCGGAAGCCACCTTGATTTCGATTTGGATTTGGCAGTGGAGCAGTCAAACAACAACCCCGTGTTCTACGTACAGTATGCGCATGCAAGGATATGCAGCATTTTAAGGAAATTGGCTGAAGAAGGTATAACAAGGAAAGCGATAGAAGATATAAAGATTAGCCTGTTGACTCAGCCCGAAGAACTTGCGCTTATGAAAAGACTTGCGGCGCTTCCCGAAGAAGTGGCGGCAGCGGCGGAAACGCTGGAACCAAGCCGTCTTACGCGATACGTTATTGATGTAGCGTCGGATTTCCACAGTTTTTATAACGCCTGCAGGGTTAAAGGCGAAGATGACGATTTGCTGCAGGCAAGGCTTCTTCTTGTAGATTCCACGAGACTTGTTATTAAAAACGTGCTCAGCATAATCGGAATCAATGCACCCGAAAAAATGTAGGAGTTTTTATATCCCGGTCGCTCATTAACCCGCTCCGCATTTTCCTATGAGCAGCGGGGCGCTGGAGCATGTCGCCCGTCGTCACCGAAAACATCCGAACCAAGGCCGCGTACCCACCGGAACGCGGCAGCAATGACTCGACCCGTTAACCGCCCGCTAATCATATGACACTATTTCCGCGGGTCCCGCTTCGGATGTTTCGTTTCCTGGGTCGACAAAGCACGACCTGTAACACATTTCAAGTATACTTTG